>JAZDEK010000085.1:0-12476 GCA_043808895.1 Pseudomonadota bacterium | reverse complement strand
CTATCTGTACCACCGGCGCTCCATTTATACTGTCACTAGGGTCATTAGATACGTGGCAACCAGGAAACAATACTGTACAACCTTCTAATACGTTGAAGTTAATTTTGCAAAAGCAATTAAAAGCCACCTGAGCAGGACCGTCACCAGCAACATCTGTCTTAAACGTTTCTGCTGCATTACCAAGCCCTCTTGCTCCGCCTACTATAATTCCGTCCCAATTAAAATCACTCTTTATACAATCATCCAGCACATCCTCTGATATCTTCGTCACAACAGTGTCGTATCGGTTGACGAGCCCAATCCACCCTTGCCCTTTTTTCATCATATAATAGGTATTTTTATCGCAAGAAATTTTTAAACCGCCGCTAGCTCCAGCAACAACCGGCAAAAGTGTTACAAACATAAAAACTAACAAATAATTCTTCTTCATTTTTAATAGCCCTCCACCCGAATAGGATTTAAGGGGTTTATGCCACAAAATATCAATTAAAGTCAAGTAAAATATAAACTTAGTAGTCCGTAAAAATTTAGTTAACTCAGCTAGTTAACGCCTTGTCCTCTTGCATCAGCCACTTCCATAACGGCATGTAAACGATCTTCAGGTTATTGCCCGCCGCCTTTTCCTTGTCCACTTCACTATTGATAATGTAACCAACATTTGTATTAAAATGTTTCATGCCTTCAATTAACGAGGTTTCCTCTCTTTCTACTGTTTTTTGCGCGCTGACGTCATAACAAACTTGAACAAGACAGACTTTGCGTCCTTTTTCTTTCACAACAAAGTCAATTTCCTTGCCAGAGGGGGTTATAAAATAATAAAAATCCTTCCTGCGTCTTAATAATTCCAAGAACACGGTGTTCTCATATAATTTACTATGATCGTCGGATATGGAAAATCCTATCTTTTTATTAAGCCCATGGTCAATGGAATAGACCTTTGGCAGATGTTTTAGTTGTTTCTTGAAAGAGGCACTAAATCTGGCGAGCGTAAAAAATAAGAACGAATTTTTGAGCCATTCCAAATAATTTTTTACGGTATTAGGACTTGATATGCCCTCAAAAGTTTTTGATATTTGATTATAACTGAGAAAACTGCACGTATTGGAAAACAAATATTTTGTGAATTCCCTGAATTCCTGAACATTCTTTATCTTGTGCCTTACAACAATATCCTTGTATATAATATCGGTGTAGTACTGTGCTAGTAATTCCGGCTCTTGTGTTTTTATCACCTCAGGGAATCCTGACCCGTTAAGGTAATCTATCAAAAGTCTTTTATAGCCCGAGCTTTCTTTGGTGGTTATCGCGTCTTTCAGATCAATTGACTTACCCTTAAATAAAAGAAATTCCTTAAACGAAAAAGGATACAGGATTATTGAGAAATTTCTTCCCGTTAAAGCCGTGGCTATTTCTGAAGACAATAATGTCGCGTTGGATCCCGACACAATGATCTTGAATTTAGGATCTTCGTACATTCTGTTGAGCCACTTCTCAAAATATTTTATGTTTTGAATTTCATCTATAAGTAAATATATCTTTTTATTTTCAAATTTGTCCGGAGTTAACTCATATACGGCTTCCAATATTTTATTAAAATCTTTATGGGTAAACTCGACTAGTCTTTCATCCTCAAAATTTATATAGAAGAAGGGTTCATTAGAAAAGTGTTTGTCTTTTAATATCTTCATAAAACTGGATTTTCCACATCTTCGCACTCCTGTTATCACCAATATTTCACGAGCCGCAATAAGACCGGGAGAAATATATGTAAGCCTATCCACCAGATCTTTCTTGTCCGAGAACAATCTTGTTTGTTCTGTTATTATCCGTTTTAATGTTCCAGTATCCATGTTCTTGCCCCCAATATACTTTTATATGCACTACTATTATATATAAAATGCTATTATTATGCAATACTAATGCATAATAATAAAAAATCCAATTATTACAACGAGTTAACGCGTAGAAATTAAATAGCCTTTAAAAAATCCAATACTTTCTTGTCCAGTTCATCCATTGTTCCATATTGCTTTATATATATGTTGGGGTATTTGGCATTTGCTAAACCCTGTATCATGGTGGACAGCTTGTTATGCCAATAATCTTCTTGGTACAGTATCAAAATTGGTATCTCTTTTAAACCCATGCGCGGCCTTAAATACGCGTGAGTCAGTTCCACACCTGTTCCAAGGCTTGGTGTTGAGACCTCAAACACCGCTGCATCAATATCGCTCTCCACAAATTCTATCATCTTGTCGCGAACGTATATTCGTCTTTCAAGATCGTCCTTTGGTAAAACGCCAATAGATTTTTCCAACAAAGAAAGAACTTCTTTAAGGTCTTTTCCTGTCGTGTGCTCTGTAAGCACATGTGCTCCGTTATTTTTTAGAACTTCGATTATGCGTTTATATACGTGCGATCTTTGGTCGCCTGAGTTATGTCCTTGTATGGCCGCGCCAAAGAATATTTTCATATTAAATTATTCCGCTGTCTTAGCGTTGGGGTCAAATTTACTTTTTGGGAACGGGATATTGTTACGTTCTATCTCGTCGTAGAAACTTGGCACATAACCTGTGGGGAGCATCTCGCCGATTATCGTGCCATCGGGAGTTCTGCCCTTTTGTGTAAATCTATATATATCCCTTGTTTGATATCTTCCGTTATCGTCCACGCCCACAACTTCGCTTATCTGCATTATCTTTCTTGCGCCATCGTAAAGACGAGCTGTGGTTATAACAACATTTATCGCGGAACCCACTTGCGCTCTAATTGCTGCCACAGGGACTTCTGTTTCTGTCATCATCGCCAAAGTTTCCAACCTTATCAAAGTTTCTGTAGGAGTATTTGCGTGCACCGTTCCCATGCTGCCGCCGTGACCTGTGTTCATTGCCGAAATAAGGTCCAACGCTTCCGACCCTCTTACTTCACCGACTATAATCCTGTCAGGCCTTAATCTCAGCGCCGATTTAACAAGGTCGCGTATAGTTAGCGCGCCACGACCATAATCATTGGCAGTCTTTGTTTCAAAATAAACAACGTGAGGCGCGTTTATTTGAAGTTCAGACGAATCTTCAATTACTAATATGCGCTGCGATTTTGGAATTCTGGACGCTACACACGAAAGTAGAGTTGTCTTACCAGAACCAGTACCGCCTGAAACGATAATATTTTTTGCGAGGAACACGCATACATCTATAAAGCGTGCTCCATCCACAGAGAGAGCGCCAAAGGTGATCAGATCCTTGAGAGTAAGTCTAACCTTAAAGAATTTTCTTATCGCGATAGTTGTTCCGCCTCTTGCAGATGGTGGAAGCACTACGTGAACACGGGAGCCGTCAGGAAGACGGGCATCAAGTGTTGGGTTTTCCTCGTCGAGCGGTCGTCCAACATATTGAGCGATATTTCTTGCCGCAGCCTGAAGAGATCCCTCGTCCTCGAATTGAGCCTCTGTTCTTATGAGCTTTCCTTTTTTTTCTATGAAAACAGTTTTGTGGCCGTTTATCATTATGTCTGTAACGGAATCGTCATCAAGAAATTCTCTTACAGGCGCAAGAAAATTGGCTATCGTAGCTTCAAAAACTTTTCTGCTTGTTCCCGCTCCGTTAGCGACCATTTGAAACTACCTCTAGTGTTTAAGACCGCGCGATCTGAAAGCGTCTACTATATCTTCCACATCAACGCTGCTTAGATCAATTCCTTCAGATTCTTTTTGATAAATATAGTCAACGGCGAAATCGCAAAAATCTTCTACGTCCTCGTATAATATCCCGAATCGTAAACTTTCCTGGGTGAATACCCTGAGGAGTAAAAGGTGACTTACCAAAGAGGGAAGTTCATCAAACGCCATAGGCTCGTCTTCCGGCGCTAGGTAATTATACGCACGGAGCACGTCGTTTATTTCTTTCAATACCTGATCATGTTGTTCGGACATAAAAACCTCTGTGCCTATTATACAACAAATAGGGACTATTTCTTTATAAAAAGGCGGGCGACCGCTTTGTCGTCAAAGTCGTGCTTGACACCGTTTATCAGCTGATAACTTTCATGACCTTTGCCGGCTATAAGGACCACATCATTTGTGGTGTCCATCATTTTGATAGCTTTTTTTATAGCCTCTTTTCTATCCTCAATAACTTCATAAACATTAGGACGCATAGCCGCGGTTATGCTTTCTATTATATTCATCGGAGCTTCGCCTCTAGGGTTGTCTGAGGTTACAATTGAGTAATCGCTGAAGTCAGAAACAACTTTTCCCATTTTTGGACGTTTGCCTTTATCTCTTTCGCCGCCACAACCAAATACCGTTATGATCTTTTTGCCCGGGAACGTGTTCCTTAAAGATATAAGCACGTTCATCAACGCGTCGTCGGTGTGGGCGTAGTCCACAAAAACATTGTAACCCTCTGCCGCCCTTTCAAGCCTTCCGGCGATAACAAGGTCGCGGGACAAAGCGTCGCGCACGGTCTTATGGTCTATCCCGTACACATTAACCGCTGTTATTATCGCTGTAAGCGCATTATAGATGTTGTGTTTTCCAACAAGCGGTATCTCGAAATCATATTTTTTCCCGCCGTCGTTAACCGTGAAAGTCGATCCGTGACTTGTGATATCATATTTTTCTATATAGATATCAGCCTCGGGATTAAATCCGTAAGTATAGAGTTTAATATTCTTCACAAGCTCTATAAACTCAACGAGCCTTTTCCCGTAAGGACAGTCAACATTTACTATCGCTGCTTTGTTCTTCTTGGTACTTTTAGCCAAAATATCCGTAAACAATCTTCTCTTAACGGAGAAGTAATCTTCCATATCCTTGTGGAACTCCATGTGGTCTCTTGTAAGATGAGTGAAAATAGCCACATCAAAATCTATATCGCTGACTCTCCCCAGCGCTATCCCGTGGGAAGAAACTTCCATCGCGACGTGAGTGACTTTACTGTCAGCCATTTCTTTAAATATTCTCTGGAGATAAAGTGACTTTGGAGTCGTGTACTCTATTTCACGTATCTATTTTCCGGCGTAGCGATAAAGTATCGTTCCTATTACAGCCGGACTCATCCTGCCGGCTTTTAGAACGGTCTCTAAAAGATACGTCGTTGACGTTTTCCCGTTGGTCCCTGTAACGCCTATCATGTTCATTCTTCTCGACGGATGATCATAAAAACACGCGGAGAGTTTTGATACAGCGTCCACTGTGTCTTCAACAACAACTACGGCGGCATTTTCTTTTATCAGTCTTTCAAAACTCTTTTTATAATTAGGTTCTGAACCCGATACTGCTTTGTCGTAATAATCCTCGGACACGATAAAACTGTTGGCGCCTTTATTCAGTGCCTCGTCTATAAAAAGGTTCCCGTCGTCCTGCTCGCCTTTTACGCAAAAGAAAAGATTTCATTTCTTAACGCATCTTGAATCATATTCAACATCGGCGACATCAACGTTATCAACATTTTTTGACCACAACACTTTTACATCTTTTAAAAGTTCAGTAAGCTTCATATATATTACCTCTTAGAGTCCGATACTATTGTCCCGATCTCAAAATTCGCCGGGTTGGCGATCAGTATCACCAGGTGGGTCTTCTTCGCGAATTCAACAGACTCTTTACACACAACTTTACATCCCTTCCCAACAATTTCTTCAAGTTCGGAGTAGGTCATCTTGTCAAACTTCTTAACTTTGTTATTAACCTTTGGGTCGTCGTAGTAAACAGCGCCAACATCTTTGAACAGGACACACTCGTCCGCTTTTAAAGCTGCGGCTATTGCAACAGCAGAAATATCTGTGCCGCCTCGGCCAAGGGTGGTAACCTCGCCGTAGCTATTTATGCCCTGATATCCCGCGATAACCGGCACAATATTTTTCTCAATAAGTTTTGTTAAATTCGAAGTATCCACTTCTTTTACTACGGCGTTAAAATGTTCTTCGTTCGTCTTGATACCAAGCGTTGTGTAGTTTAAAGATTTAGCTTGTATCCCCATTCCCAAAAGCACCATCGTAAAAAGCGCCGCTGATTTTATTTCCCCTGTGCACAAAAGATGATCAAGTTCACGTTTATGAACACAGCCATCTATGTACGCGGCAAGCTCTATAAGTTTATCCGTCTCGTCGGACATTGCTGAAACTACGACCACGGGCTTTTTGCCTTTCTTTATGCAATCCTGCACTCTTTGGGCCGCTACTTTTACAAGTTCAAGGTTGGCGAGTGTTTTTCCGCCGAATTTTAAGACTACTATATTCATTTTCTTAACCTATCCATTCGCTCACCGTGTCCCTTAATTTACTTTATCCAATTTATTAAGCCCTGCCGTTATTTTTTCTATCGGGCATGTAACGGACACTCTAAAGTACCCTTCGCCACAATCGCCAAAACCAACGCCGGGCATTAAAAGTACTTTCTTTGTTTCCCATACATGACGAATATATTCTTCCGACGTCTTAAATCCTTTTGGCACTTTCACCCAAATAAAATATCCGCCGCCGGGCTCGAACACATCGTAGCCTTTTTCTCTTAATATCTTTATGCCGGCGTCTATTCTTTCTTTATAACGCTTTGATACCTCGTCCACATAAGAAAGCATTTTTAACGCCAACGCCGCTGCATATTGAATAGGAACGAACTGCCCGACATCTATCGCGCTCTTTACTTTTCTTACGGCAGAAATTATCTCGCTATTACCGACAAGATACCCCATTCTCCATCCGACCATATCAAATGTTTTTGAAAGTGAGCCCATCTCTACACACCAATCTCTTGCGCCTTTCGCGTTCATTAATGTCGGATGTGAATTAAAAGATAGTTCTCTATATGTAGCATCGTAGCAGCCGACTATTTTGTGTGCGTTACAAAAATCCACCATCACTTGAAAATCTTCCGCAGCGCATATTGCACCCGTCGGGCTATGCGGATAATTTATGTACATCAGTTTTTCTTTGCCCTTTAGGACTTTCTCTAAGTCCGACGCTGTAGGGATATATTTATTTTCCCATTTCAGCGGCAGCATATTTAAAACACCGCTTGCAAGAAGCACACAATTTACATACGCCGGAAAACTTGGGTCAGGAACTATTACTCTGTCGCCAGGGTCAACGCACGCTTGTGCAATTGCCGCCAAACCATCTTTACATCCCATTATTATTTGAACTTCTGTTTCAGGGTCGAACGTAAGACCGTATCTATCTTTATAAAAATACGCGACTTCGTGCCTTAATTCCTTTAAACCTTTTTCGGTCGTGTAAACGTGATTCTCCGCGTATTTAAGTCTAAGGTTAAGCTCATACAAAACCTCTCTTGGAGGAAGTCCTGTCGGAAGCCCCTTACTTAAGTCTATAAGGTTATGATCCGGGATTCTCAATTTATCCAGTTTCCTGAATATGAGTTCGCGTATCCCTAAAACCCTTTGACTAAAAACTTTGTCCACTTTACACTCCGTCCTATGACACTCCCCTATATACTAGGAAAAGAGTTTGAATGCATTAATAAAATCACCCGAAAATTGCCTACTCTAAAGGTCGGAGACGACTGCGCACAGCTAAAAGCCGGGCAAAAGTACTTTTTGGTTTCGGTTGATACTTTTGTAGAGAACGTGCACTTTGACCTAAAGTACTTTAACCTCGCTGAAGTGGGAGAACGCTGTACTGAGGCAGCTATATCCGACATAGCTGCGATGGGCGGAAAGCCTCTGTACATAACACTTTCCTTGTCCGCGTCTAACACAGACGTGATAGAAAAAATAGCCGATGGTGTAAAAAAACCGCTTTGTGCTCACAAGATGAAACTTATTGGCGGAGATATAACGTATTCAAAGAACATAGTAGTAAGTTTAACTGTGATAGGAGAAACAAAAAAACCAATTCTCAGGAGCGGAGCAAAACCTGGCGACTACGTTTATGTTTCCAGCTACACAGGATTATCAGAAGCCGGAAGATTACTTTTAAAGAAGAAAGTCCCTGGATTTAATTTATTAAAGAGAGCGCACAAAAGCCCTGAAGCAAAAATTAAACTTGGGTTAAAGCTTTCAAATATCGCAACCTCGATGATAGACATAAGCGACAGTTTAATAAGTGAGCTTTATCACATCGCCCATGCAAGTAATGTTTCAATAGAAGTCGAGAATATTCCGATACACAAAGACCTTAAACTTGTGTGCAAAAAAATTAAAACAACTCCCGAAAGATTAGCAATGTACGGTGGAGAGGATTACGCTCTTCTGTATACAGTGCCACCTAAATATTCGCGCCACGCGCTCGGGCATAGAATAGGAAAAATCATATTACAAAAAAACCAGAACAAAAAAGTTCATTTAAATAAGAATGGGAAAACTACCTTAATTACGCCAAGAGGGTTTAAGCACTTTTAGAGCTAACTCTCGATAAAAGAACTACCGGCACATTAACATTCAGCGCCATCTCGTTAAAGTGTTCAAGGACATCCTGGAAAGTGCCTTCGGATTTTGTGAAGTTCCTGCTGAACGAATGGACATCATCTCTTATCACAAGGTCTACTTTATTCTTTTCTTTCATCTCTTTTATCTTAACCCAGAAGTTACTGGACACTTCGCCGTCCGCGACATGAAAGTTTGAGTTGTAGATAATCGCGCAGGCCTTTTCAAAAGCTTCCTGAGCTTCATCTATAAAAGCTCCCTTCTTTACCATTGTTTCGTTAACACCGCTTAGTGCCATAACCATTTTTGCTATCACTTCTTCGCGGGGATACTTGAATGTTAAGTAGAGAACGCCTTTACTTTTACCTATTACATCAAGACTTAAAAGAATGGCTGGATCTTTTATATCCAGTTCTCCTTTTGGGACATCCAACAAATTGAGCGGGGCTTTTACCACCGCTTTTGTTATGTCCGATGCCAATAGACCAAAACCGTATGCCTTGATCTTGGAGAAAAGCTTTTTTGTCTTGAACGTATTTAAATTAACTACGCTATTCTCATTCTGAATTTCTGCTTGCCTCTGCTCTGCGCGTGGAATCACTTTGTCACCCCCGTTTAATTCAATAAAATTATATACGCAGGGTTCCTTTATCCGCAATCTTATTTTGTTGTTCGCAATTTTATTTTTTTACAGTGCGGACTACTCACACTCAGCCACTCGCCTGACACGTCCATTTGGATATCCCCGCACCTACCTGTCATAATAATGGGGTACCGCGCAAACCCCTTGTCCACAGCGCTTTTCATAAGATGACTATCCCTTGTACAAAACCCAAGCAGTGGAGCAAGATTTGACGCAAACGACTCCAAGTTATCCTTTCTGCTGCAATGATGCGAGAGTTGATAAACAAGATCCTTTGGAACAGCAATTCCTGAGATATCTTTTTTAATCACATCCCACGGAACATCTGAACTGAATAAAAAATTATACCCGTTAAGTTTTAGGATAAAAGCGAGCGCGGATCTATTGATATTATCGCGCGCAGAATAATGCGCCCCGCGTGTGGAGTGATCAGTTTCGCAGACCGGATTAATAAACTTAATGCTACTTTGGCCGTTTAATTTTATCTTTGTACCCGCGCAAACACGAACCGCGTTCTTTACCCCTTCAATATATTGACCCGCGGGTATTAGTATCTTTTTTATTTTAAGAGTCTTGTCATCCAGAAAATTTGTAAGCCCTCCGGAGTGATCAATATCCGCATGAGTTATTATCAAATAATCTATTGTGTCTATTTTCCGCCTTTTTATTTCTCGTATCGCGCGAAATGTATCTTTCCATCCGTAGCCCGTATCAATCACCACGGTTTTATTTCCAGTATCTATTAAAACAATATCTCCACTCCCATTAAAATTAACAGGTTTATCTATGGCAAAATTAATAAGCCCCGGGTCTTTATATTCATAATAAAAATAGAGAGGCAGAACTAATGATGCCGCTACAACACATATATATATGTAAAGGGCTTTTGCTCGGTTTATCCTCTTATAAGATCTAAAGCCTAGAAAAAGAACACCAAGGAGCGCATAAAGTATTAGCAGCTCAAAGAGAGTAATATTAAATGTCCTGACTTTTACAAACTCGGAAACAAAACTTAAGTGTTTAAGCATAAAAATCAGAACATCCGTAAGCCCGTCCATAAGGTAAAGAACGCTATGTACACCTGAGAAGAACAAAACAAGTCCAATAAGCTCCAAAGGAAAATAGAGAAAACTAAAGAACGGTATTACGACCGCGTTACTGATAATATTACTGACGTCTATGACCCCTTGGCTATGTAAATTAAGTGGCAGAAGAAAAGCATATATAGATAGGCATATAATGAGAGTCCTCTTTGATGGTGAAATAAAAATAGCAAATACCGCTATAAAAGAATAATAAAAAGAGTAGGAGTAAACGGACTCGGGCATAGAGAAAAGAACTATCGCCGCCGCTAACCCAAGGATAAACATCCTGTTCCTGAAGAGAGGAAGATACATGGATGACGCTGCCATGACCAACATAACGAGCGCCCGCAGCCGTGGGATCTCAACGCCTATTAAATATACATATAATATTGATGCCGCTATTGAGACCGGAACGGAAAAATAAAAGAACGGCACATGGATATTTTTAGAACCACGGGATATTAGGAACAAGAGAACATTGACCACAACGAATATGAAAAGCGCAAGGCTTCCTATATGAAGCCCCGAGATACTTAAAAGATGCCCTGTGCCGGTGTTATAAAAGTGATCTAAATATGTTCTGCTTTGCTGGTCAGACTTTAATCTACACCCCAAGAACATAATCGAATAAAGATACGAGTATTTACTTTGTACGCCCTCTTTATCAAAAACATCACTTTTGCAGACGACCTTATTTACTGTGGCAGTGCTATCCCCAAAATAGGACGCATAAATGAATGAAGACACCAATACGGATAAAATGATGTACTTTGTTTTCACGCATCATTAGATGCACAACATGGCGCAGGCCCAAACCGTTAATAAAAGAACTTGAAGTGTTGATTTTGTTACTAAACTGTCAAAATACGTCTCTCGGCCTCGGCAACAGTTTTATTCTTCCGTCGCTTCTTTATCCACCACTGATGCTTCTGTGTTTATTTCTACTATTTTCTCTCCGGCTTTGTAATCTTGGCGCGAAACCACCTTTAATCCGTCACTGCTGTACTTTTCCACAAACCTTACGCTTTGATCCGTGTAATAGTGGGTCTCTTTAAGTCTTATCCCGTTCTTGAACTCAGTTTCGCGGTCAATAATATTAGCCGCCAGTCCATTTTCTATATCCGGGTCGCTAGGGAAAAATGTGTACGATATACCCTCCTTTAACCCATCCTTATAAAAGGTTTTAGTACGAAGATCGTGAGTCGCGTTCGTGAAATATGTAAATTCATAGCCGTCGTTCCTTCCGTTCAAAAAACGTGCCTCGGCTACCACTTCTGACGAGTTATCATCTATGTCGTAGGTCGTCTCCCAGCCATCCCTTAGTCCTGCTGCCACACGCATTTTCTTGTACAGCTTTCCTTTTACGTACTCCTTTCTTGCGCCGCTCTCTATGCTCACACCATGGTCATCAACGACGTAATTTGTTTCAAAGATCGGTACTCCGCCTTTGTCCCCCCTTTTCCGCCACATGGCGCCAGACTGCACCCCTTTGTCGTACGTTATCATGGTCGTACTTGATACTGTCCATATTTCCCCATTTTTGGAATACGAATATTCGTATGATGGGCCTTGTAACATATCGTCTTTGTAATTTTCTTCTTTGACTATATTTTTATGCAGATCATACGTGAACCCAGTTCCTTCTTTTTTACCTTCGGTATTGTATGGCGTTTCTTTCATCACCATATATTCGAATTTGTTATTCGCGATCGGTCTTAGGCTGGGGTAGTATTCCGTTTTTATTCCTACTATCTTGTCCGCCACGTATGGTGTTTTACTGATCATAAACCCAAATTGGTCATATTCGATCTCATCATCGTTCTTTAATGTAGCGATGCCCCCTGTGTATGTACCTTCAGAACGCAAGATACCAGTATTACCATCGAACCGTCCATACCTGCCGTCCATTTGGCCGTTCCTAAAGACCGTTATGCTTGTTGGATTCCCTTTATTCCCGGTGGTAAGCGACACTTCGTATCCATTCCCCTTAACAACATTCCCGCCCTGTTTAAGGATTGCGTGATGATCTTCAAGCCACTTTGTTTGTGCTAATTCAAGGATATTTAACGTGGGCCAGGTATTCACTCTTATATCATTTATCCTGTTTGGTATTTTGAATTCCAATTCTTTTACAACAGTGGATGTGGGCAAGTCCTCTTCCTGTATCCTGGGATCTAAAATTTTTAATTCCTCTATGCTCTTAATTATCCTAATCCCCAACAAGTCGTTATCAACTGTGTAAAATTGGTCATCTGTTAACCTAGACGACTGCGCAAATGTGACGGATGAGACCATCAACATATACATCACAAATAAAATCTTTTTCATACCAAACCTCCGTTGTGTCCTTTATTTATTTTGTTT
>JAZDEK010000084.1:0-2429 GCA_043808895.1 Pseudomonadota bacterium | reverse complement strand
ACACGAAACAGTGTTAACGGAAAAACTTGATAAGCCTCTTTTTGTTTATAATTTCCCAACGGCGATAAAATCTTTTTACTTTAAAAGATGCGACGATCCGAACTTTGTGAAGGGATGCGATCTTTTGGCGCCTGAAGGCTTTGGAGAAATAGTCGGCGGAAGCCAAAGGGAAGATAACTACGACGCTTTACTTAAAGGGATCAAGGAAAGTGGCCTCGATCTGAAAGAGTATCAGTGGTACTTGGACTTAAGAAAATACGGCAGCGTTCCACATTCCGGTTTTGGTATAGGGGTTGAAAGAACAGTTGCGTGGATGTGCGGAGTGCACCATATAAGAGAAACAATTCCATTCCCGAGAACAATAAACAATCTCAGGCCGTAGAAATAGGATGATACAAACACTATATCCAAGGTGCACGCTGTGAAAGTTACTCTCATAAATCTTGGCTGCCCAAAGAATCAAAAAGACGGCGAGGTCGCTCTCTCATCTTTTTTAGAGAACGGTTTTTCTTATACAAAAAATATTAAAACTGCTGACGTTATAATAGTTAACACGTGCAGCTTTATAGATGACGCGAAAAAAGAAAGCATATCCGTGATATTTGAATGCGCGGAATATAAAACAAAAGGAAAATGTAGCGCCCTTATAGTTACAGGATGCTTCCCACAGCGATATAAAAAGGAAATAAAAAAAGAACTTCCGGAAGTTGATATATTCTTAGGCGTCAGTACTTACGCGCGCGCCTACGAATCGTTCAAGAAATTTGAAAAAAGCAAAAAGAAAATAGTTCGGGTGGATAAGCCAGGTTACATTCACTCGGACGTTACTCATTTAAAGTTACTCCATTCAAAAGGCTACACTCCCGAAACTTTTAATTACAGCGCCTATGTAAAAGTATCCGAAGGCTGTAATAATAAATGCGCGTACTGCACTATTCCGTCCATAAGAGGAAAATTGGTCTATAAAACGGGCGGAGCCGTAATAGATGAAATAAAATATTTAACGTCCGCGGGCGTAAAAGAGATCGTTCTAATTGCTCAGGACATTGCGGCGGATAAGAACTATCTTAAAACTCTTTTAAAAAATATTTCTGCGCTTCCACAAAAAACCAGACCCGCGTGGGTGAGGTTAATGTATTGCAATCCGTGGGGCGTGGACAGTGAACTCATAAAAATAATAAAGAATGAAGAATGGATCGTGAATTATATTGATATGCCCATCCAACATATAAGCGATGATGTCCTAAAACGCATGGGGCGGCACTCAAATTCCAGCCATATTTTGGATACCCTGGAGAAGTTAAAAGTCGCTAAAATAGTAGTGCGATCCACCCTTATGACAGGCTTTCCGGGGGAGGGCGAAAAGGACTTCAAAGCCTTGCGGGACTTGGTTTCCCAGGGATGGTTCCACTGGTTGGGGCTTTTTGTTTACTCACCGCAGGAAAACACCCCTGCCGCGCTTATGAAGCCAAGGGTACCGTTTGAAATTGGGCTTGAAAGGAGAAATGAACTTGACAGGATACAATTTGATATTACAAACTCTTTTAATGAAGGGTATGTCGGCAAAACTTTCCAAGCTCTTGTATGTGGGCGCTGTGGAAAGGACACAGAGGCGAGAATATTCTCGCAGGCACCTGTGGTCGACGGCGAAGTGATCATCAAGGGCGATGTGAAAGGGTCTTTTGTTGATGTGACCATAGACGAGGCCAATGGTTACGACCTGGTCGGTAGAATTATTAGTCCTAGGAGGAGATAATGGCGAAGAAAGTAAAGAAGGCAAAAAAAGTTAAGAAGGCAAAACCGGTAAAAAAAGCCGCAAAAAAGGTCGCAAAGAAACCGGCAAAAAAAGCAAAGCCGGTTAAGAAGGCAAAGCCTGTTAAAAAAGTAAAACCGATTAAAAAGGCGGAACCTGTAAAAAAAGTTGTTCCACAAAAACCAGTGAAAGCAGCTAATCCTGTTAAACCTGTTAAGAAACTTGGCACGCCCGTTCAAAAAGACGAGCATATACCTACCATTGACGACTACGTAGAAGAGAGAACATATAAAAAAGACAGTGCGCTTCTTTTAGACGAAGATGAAAGCATTGACGAGGCCGAATTTATTACTGACGAGGAAGAGGATCTGGAAGTAGTGGTAAAACCCGCGGCCGAAAAAGAAGGATTTGATTACACTATAGACGACGACCACAGCTGGTCTGAGACTGAGGAATTAGAGGATAAGGACAAGGATAAGGACAAGGATGAGGACGAAGAAGAGCCCGAAGACGAAGAAGAAACGGGAAAGGAAGAAGAGAACGACCCATACAGACGGGGCGGGTTTTATTAATTAGCTTCTAGCGTCAATTGCGACCAAGAGTGGCAGGTTCTCAACATGGTATTCTCTTATTGCTTCTGGTCCTAATTCTTTCATCGCAATAACCTTTCCTTTTT
>JAZDEK010000083.1:0-2272 GCA_043808895.1 Pseudomonadota bacterium | reverse complement strand
ACTCCGTTATTTTTTGAGCCCGACGGAAATTTCCCAAATCACGAGGCTAATCCTCTTGAGGAAAAAAACAGACGCGACCTTGTCGCAAAGGTTAAAGAGGTCAAGGCCGACCTTGGAGTAGGGCTTGACGGCGACGTAGACAGAGCCTTTTTTGTGGACGGCAGCGGTAACTTCTGTAGCGGCGATTTTATACTCGGTCTTTTATCAAAAGAGGTCTTAAAGAAACATCCGCACGCGAAAATAACCTATGATGTCCGTTGTTCAAGGTACGTTACGGATACTGTGGAAAAACTTGGCGGGAAAACATTTATGGGTAAAGTCGGTCATGCGTACGCGAAACTTTTTATGAGGGAGATAGGCGCGGAGTTCGGCGGCGAGGTGAGCGGGCACTACTATTTTAAATATAAAGACGCGTATTTTGATTCAGGAGCGCTTACGGTGCTCGTTCTGTTAAAGGTCCTCAGCGACTATAATATCAGTCTGGAAAAAGCGCTTGAAGAAACAAAGGGCTACCATGTTAGCGGCGAGATAAATTCCACCGTAAAAGACCCTGACGCAAAAATAAAGGCGGTTACGGCAAAATATAAACCCTTGTCCGAAAAAGTACTTAACATAGACGGCGTTAGCTTTGTAACAAAGGATTGGTGGGCGAACATAAGAAAAAGTAACACAGAACCCCTGTTAAGGTTGAATTGCGAGGCCTACACAAAAGAGAAAATGGAAGCCATCCGCGACGATATATTATCCATTATAAGGGGCTGAGGCGCGTGATTTAGTGCTACTATGCGCGCTACGGTTTCTGGATATCTTTTCTTACTTTAAGAACGTACGACGACGCAAGGAACATGAATGTTCCGGCGGCAATGGCCGCGAAAAGATAGAACGCATCGGTTAAAATAGGAGCATCTAGGCTCCAATCCCTTGTTTTTACGATGCTGTATGCTGAAATAAATGTAAGCGCAGAAACTACTGTCATCTTTAAAAAGAAAGTCAGGTCCGTTGGGCGAAGTTTTGAGTACTTTGTTGAAAAATAAGCCAAAAGAAGGCTGGCGTTCAGTAAGCTCGCCGCTGCAACGGCAAAAGATATTCCCCGTATCCCAAAGTGACGCACGGTTAAAAAGCAGATCGTCACATTTACCGCAAGACCCAACAGCGAGAATATCGCGGGACGCAGAGAATCTTTGACAGAGTAGAACAAAGGTACGGTTATTCTGATTATTCCTGACGGATAAAGTGAAAGCATAAGATAAAATAATGACCCTGCGGTGCTTACAGTATCCGCCCAATTAAAGTTCCCGTGCTTAAATCCCACCTTAACGAGCGGAAGAGATATCGCCATTAATCCTGCAGTGGCAGGCAGAAGAAAAAACGTGCATATTTTAAAAGCATAAGAGTAGTTGCTTTTTAATTTTTCCATATTGTCGCTGGAACGCGAAAGTATGGGTAAGATCGCGGTGCCCAAAGATACGGCAAAAATGCCTATCGGAAACTGTACCAATCTGTCCGACCAAAAAAAGTGGCTGATGGAGCCGGGTCCCACTATGGACGCAAAATAAGTGTTCATCATCACGGTGATCGGGACAACGGAAATACTAAGCAGCGATGGTGCAAAGAGTTTCCACGTCTTTATAAGTTCTTTTACTTCAAATTTAAATGTAATGCGCGGCATAAAATCATATTTTTTTAAATAAGGTACATGAAACAAAAATTGCAGCAATCCACCGACGATAACAGCAAAGGCTATCGCCTTCACCCTGGGTTCAAAAAGATAGCTCATGTACGCAAAAACTATCAGCGACATATTTAAAAATGCCGGATGTATGGATGATGCGAAAAAATGTCCAATGCTGTTCAGTGATCCCATACAAAAAGCCGTGAGCCCGATCAATAAAATATACGGGAACATAATTCTGGTAAGTTCTATTGTGGTCTGCATCTTTCCGGGTATGTTCACAAAATCAGGTACCATGATGCCGACTATCTGCGGCGTTAAAATTATCCCGAGTATCGTTACAACAGAAAGTATTATTAAGAACGCGGTGAAAATTGAGTTAGAAACACGTTTTGCTTTTTCTCTATTTTCTTTCAGCGCGTCCGTAAGAACGGGCACTACGGCCATGTTGGTTGTGCCTTCAGCCAGAATTCCTCGTAAAAGATTTGGTATCCTGAATGCCACGACCCAGATATCGTTCTCGCTGCTCGTGAAAAAAGCCGCCGCGGTTATATCTCGTATCAGCCCTGTAATTCTGCTTACGAAAGTTCCGCCGCTAAA
>JAZDEK010000082.1:0-6330 GCA_043808895.1 Pseudomonadota bacterium | reverse complement strand
GTATTGGAAAACATACTCTTCATCAGTTTCAAAAATATAACCCGCAAGATCATCCCTGTAGAAAACCTTCCCCTTTCTGAACTTTTTCATTTTTTTGTTTCCTTAAAAAGGCTCATTCTTTTTTAACTCAAGATGGTAACCAAGGAAGTCTAGTATTTGCATCAACTTATCTGTTCGCACAGTTATCTTTCCTTGTTCTACACTGCGCACAAAACGTAAACCGACCCCTGCTCTTTTGGCAAACTCCACCTGGGTCAATCCATTTCTTAGGCGAAGCTGCTTAATGGGTTTCACTACGTTCAGCAGGTGTCTCTTCAGCGCATCTTGTTCCATATCATAACAAAATATTACACATCGGGTATAATTGCAAGGATTAATTCATAATATTATATCAATTCGGGTATAATTCTTAACTTTTTATACCCGTCACAGCACTTTTTTAAGAGGTATCTCATGTTTTATACCTTTTAGGGTATAACAGGAAGTGGCGTAAATTGTGAAGTTAGAAATCACCCGTATTGGATTAAAGACGGCGACGCTAATGCAGCCTATCCCCTTCCCAGAAAGAAAGATGACGACGGTGGTTTTGTATACTTATCAAAAGTTCTCGCTGGCACATTTTCGGTTGCGGCGCCATTACATTTGGATGCTCAAAACGGCTGCTTTTTAGTGACTATGAACGGCAAAGTTAATAAAGGTGTTTATGAAGGAGGTTATTTTGTCCTCGGTAACCAACTATTATCTGTTCTATGGAGCGAATCTAATAGTAATGAACGTATATCTTTTGATTGTGTCGGGTGGGGTGCTGGAGCTAAGTCGCAAATAGTTGATGATGACTGGGGCTTTATATTAAAAGCTGTAGCTTTCTTTGTAGATGGTCTTAGTAGCATATTGTCATTACTTGTAGAACATCCTATTCCGACGATAGGGCCTATTTATCTTATACTGCGATTAATTTTGTACTAACCGTAGGAATTCCTCTCTTGTGGAGAGGTTCTTTCTGAATGCGCCAAGCATTGACGATGTTGTGGCCACAGAATGTTGTTTTTCAACTCCGCGCATTATCATGCACATGTGTTTAGCCTCTATAATTACGCCAACACCGCGCGGTTTTAAAACATCGTAAAGCGTGTGCGCTATTTGATGGGTTAAACGCTCCTGGACCTGAAGCCTGCGGGCGAATACTTCCACCAGCCTCGGGATCTTACTCAGGCCTATTATTTTATCTTTAGGAATGTACGCGACGTGACACTTTCCAAAGAACGGCAGCATGTGATGTTCGCACATACTGAATACCTCAATGTCCTTTACAATTATCATGTCGTCGTACTTTTCGTTGAATATTGCGCTCTTTATTAGTTTTACAGGGTCTTCGTCGTATCCCTTCGTTAAGAATTTAAGGCTTTTTTCCACTCGCTCAGGGGTTCTCTCGAGTCCGTGCCTTTTTGGATCCTCGCCCAGCTTGATCAGCATTTCTTTTATCAACTTTTGCATTATGAGTTTCCCCCCATGAACAACTTCTCGTCACATTTATTCTCAAGCTCTTTTTCAAGGTTCCTGAATTTTTTCTTAAAGTCGTTCTGCGAAACAAAACCTTTATATCCCGCGTAAGTTAAAGTTATAGCTTTTGTCATAAGACGAATTGTCTCGTTTGTCTTCTTTAATTTAATGGTAAAACACGCGGCGTTCTTATACGCCCTGTACGCGTTTGAGTACATCTTTGCCCGCTCGTAACTTAACGCAAGGCTTGTGTAGGCGTTCTCCAAGAGCTCAATATCCACGTCCTTTTTATAGACGCTGTCCGTGAATTCTTCCAAAAACCCCGCTGCTTTTATATAATCTCCCATAAAAAAATAATTCTCGCCGAGGTAATAATAAACAGTAGCGGCCTCGGGATATTCGGAACGCACCTTTTCAAGTATCTGAATGCTTTTATTGTACTCGCCCTTTAATGTCGCAAGACTTGAGCGAAGCATCAGTCTTTTTAGATTATCAGGCTGACGGCGCGACAACGCGTCAAGGTATTTTATCGCCTCATCGTATTTTCTCTGTTCAATCAACGCCTGAACCATCTGATCCTGAGCAGGCTCGTTGTTTGGTTTTATTTCCAGAACTTTTTGGCAGTAGTAGTGCATCTTTTCGTATTCACCCATCAACCGATACGTCGTACAGAAAGCAAGTGAGGATTCCATTTCTTGTCCCACATAATTCTGCATTTCACCTATAGTACGCACTGCGCTGCCGTATTGTTTTGTATACGCGTAACTTTTCCAAAGATACCTTCGGATTATCATTGAATTTGGATGCCGCCTTAGCAGAGCTTTTCCAGACTCTATGACCCTGGAATATTTTTTGTCCTTATAATACTCCTGCATTTGGGTTATCGGATTTACGTTTTTAAAGATATTTTTTTTAACCAACAGATAATCCGCGCATAAGAGAAGCAGGAAGAACGCCCCCAGATAAATGAGGAAAGACACGAACGGATTTTTGGGTTTATGCCGTGGCCTATCCAGATTAATATTTGGGACCCTGTCCATAAAGCATAGTTTGACACGAAACTTGTTTATTTTCAATGAGTTGGCAAATTTATAGTTAAAATCGGCAACAAGCTGCCGATTTTACATGCCCGAGGGGAGACTCGAACTCCCATCCCGAAGGACCAGATCCTAAGTCTGGCGTGTCTGCCAATTCCACCACCCGGGCGCATTTCAAGTATTATTGTAATTTACTTGAAAAGTAAAACATTTTTATCTATGCTAGGGCACTATAAACGGAGGTCGTCGTGGCCAACAAGATGCTCAGCCATTTGTTAAACAGATTGATGAATACGCCTGAGAAAAAATCCGTTAAAACCGCAAGAAAACATAAACCGATAAAAAAGAAACCTGTAAAAAAAGTTAAACCCGCTAAAAAAGCCAAACCCACTACAAAGAAGCCCATAAAAAAAGTTAAAGCCGCAAAAAGAGTTAAAGCAGTAAAAAAGATTAAGTCCGCAAAAAAGATTAAACTTGTAAAGAAAATTAAGCCTGCGAAAAAAGTTAAACATGTAAAGCAGGTCAAGAAAGTAATAAAACCTGTTAAGCCCGCCAAACTTGTTAAGCCCGCAAAACCGGTGAAACCCGTAAAGTCCGTCGAGAAAAAATCGATACCCATAGTACAAAAAATTAAAAAGTGCAAAAAGTCGCTGTGCAAAGATCCTGCCGCGATAAACGGTTATTGTCGCTATCACTATATATCCAGCTGGAAGATCGAGAACATAGATAAGAGAGTTAAAAAAGTTAATCACCTTGAGAAATCCATCAATGAAATAAAAAAGCGTTTCCCGCATGATTATCTTGAACTAATACGCGCAGACCTTGTATCCGACGAAGTGTTCAGAAAAGTATTAAAAGATATGGACCTTGAGGACGATATAAGCGATTTTGAGATCAGTGATGACACTCAAAGGATACTCGAGTCATACAGCAGCTTGGTTGATATAGATCGGGAAGAATAGAACAGACTAGACTAGACGTCCAAAAAACAAAGGCCCGGAGAGAGCGCAAGAATGAAAATCAGTGGAGCCTTATCCAAAGCTAGTGTAATAACTTTTGGATGCCAGATGAACGTCCACGACAGCGAACGGATCGGTGCGATATTAGAAAATAACGGCTTCAAAGTTTACGACCAACTTCAACCCGACAGCGACGTTATAATCGTCAACACTTGCTCCGTAAGGGAAAAGCCGGAACAAAGGCTTTCAACCAACCTTGTGCATTTTGGCGGACTTAAAAAGAGAAATCCGCGTTCCGTGATCGCGGTGATGGGCTGTGTCGCCCAGCAGAAAGGCGAAGAGCTTTTAAAAGATTTTCCTTTCGTCGATATGGTCATTGGTCCCGACGGTATTGATAGATTTATTGACTGCTACAACCAAATAAAACTAAAAAAGAATAATGTGGTCTGCACGGAGTTTCTAGACGTGCTCTCGTATAAAGACACACTTTTAAGGGAACAAACAGCGTCCAAAGCGCATTCATATGTTACAGCCATGAAAGGTTGTAACAGCTTTTGCTCATACTGCATCGTGCCTTATGTAAGGGGTGCCGAACATTCAAGAAGTATTAAGGAAGTAGTGAGTGATATAAAAGGACTCGTTACGCGAGGAGTTACATCAATAACTCTTTTAGGGCAGAACATATTCCGTTTTGGAATGGATACAGGCGAAAATTTTACCTCGCTGTTATATGCTGCGGGCGAAATAAAGGGATTAAAAAGGCTATCGTTCCTGACATCTCATCCAAAAGATTTCTCGGATGAAATAATAAAATGTTACGAGGATATAAAAGTATTAAGCCCGATGTTGCATCTTGCGCTCCAGCACGGAAGCGACAAGATACTTAAAGCAATGAATAGAGGCTACACACGTCGACAGTACATGGACATAGTGGATAAATTAAAGAACTCAAAAATATGGAACGACTTATCTCTTACCACAGATATAATACTTGGATTCCCGGGGGAAGATGAAAAAGATTTTAAAGACCTAATCTCCATGCTCGAATACGCCGAGTTTGACAACACTTACTCATTTATATATTCCCCGCGTCCCGGAACTGCGGCTTATAAAAAATACGGACACGCCTTTGACCCTGCGTTACATAAAATATACTCCACGCGCCTTAATATGTATCAGGACAGGCAAAAAGAGGTCGCGTTTGAAAAGAACAAAAAACTTGTCGGAAAAACGCTGGAGATCCTGGTAGACGGACGGAGCAGTAAAAACCCGGAACGCCTTACCGGGCGCACAGATACATGTAAAGTGGTCAACTTTGATGCCAAACAAAATATTTCCGCCGGCGACTATGTTATGGTAGAAATAACCAAAGCTCATCCCACGCATTTAAAAGGGGAGGTGTTGAATGGATAAGAAGTTCGTTCTTCATAAACCGGATACGTCACACGCTATTTTTGTCGCGGAATCGGCCGCGGTAGTAGGTGAAGTAGTTTTACATAAGAACACAAGCGTTTGGTACAACGCGGTATTAAGGGCGGATGTCGCAAAAATAGAAATAGGCGAGGGCAGCAACATTCAGGACGGCTGCGTTTGTCACGTGGATTTTGATAAGCCTGTTGTTGTAGGTAAAGGAGTTACCGTTGGGCATAACGCTACTCTTCATGCCTGTAAAATAGGCGATAACTCTCTTATAGGAATGAGTGCCGTGGTCTTGGACGGCGCGGAAGTAGGGGAAGAATGTTTAATAGGTGCTGGAAGTGTTGTTACTCCCGGAGCAAAAATCCCACCGAGAAGTCTGGTTGTAGGGATCCCGGGTACTGTGGCAAGAAAACTTAAGGATGAGGAAGTTGAAGGAATAAAATATAACGGGCTTGTTTATATTGAGCTCGCGAAAGAATATAAACGCGAGAAAACAGAGACGCCGAGGGCACAGAACGCACGGTAAAAAAAAGGGGGCTGTGATGGAAAAACTTAGAGATGGTTTAACGTTTGACGATGTACTTCTTAAACCCGGTGCGTCAAGTGTGCTCCCAAACGATGTTGATATAAAAACCAAACTCACAAGAAATATAACGCTTAACATTCCGCTGATGAGCGCGGCAATGGATACCGTTACTGAATCCAGAACTGCTATTGCAATGGCTCAAGTTGGTGGACTTGGCGTCGTACATAAGAACATGGAGATAGAGCGTCAGGCTTACGAAGTTAATAAAGTAAAAAAATATGAAGCAGGGATGATAACCAATCCTATTACAGTACGGCCGGATGACACCGTCGGCGAAGCAAAAAAACTCATGGCCGAATATAAGATCGGAGGATTTCCCGTAACAGACACAAACGGAAAGCTCGTCGGTATAGTAACAAACCGAGACATCCGTTTTGAAGAAAAAATGTCACTCAAAATAAGGGATGTAATGACAAAAGATAATCTTGTCACCACCCCCGAACATACAAGCCTTGAGGACGCGAAAAAGATATTGCAGAAACATAGAATTGAAAAGCTCCTCGTTGTTGATAATAAATTCGTGTTAAGGGGACTTATTACTGTAAAGGACATAGAAAAAAGCAGGATGTTCCCGAATTCATGTAAAGATACAATGGGACGCTTAAGAGTTGGCGCTGCTGTTGGTACCGCTGCCGATACTCTTGAAAGAGTTGAAGCTCTGGTTAAGGCCGGCGTTGATGTGGTAGTAGTTGATACCGCCCACGGACATTCAGAAAGGGTTATGTCCACAATAAAGAACATAAAGAAAAAATACCCCGACATTAATGTAATAGGCGGGAACGTAGCGACCGCTGAAGGCACAAAGGCTCTTATAAAAGCAGGCGTGGAC
>JAZDEK010000081.1:0-6302 GCA_043808895.1 Pseudomonadota bacterium | reverse complement strand
GACCAGGAACATTTTGTTTTTTTGAACAGCCACGATTATTTCACGCCTCTTGACCCAATAAAGGCCATTGAAAAAGAGCTCGCATTCCCGACCATACTATCCATGCTGCCTCCGCTGTGCCATCCGGCAAGAGTAAAAAGAATAATTATCGGAGTACCGGACAGAGTACGAGCGGCACTAATAGCCAGATCTCTTGAGACAATAGGCGTTGATAAAGCTTATGTACTTTGGAACGAGGCCGGCTACGACGAGATAGTCCCGATCGGCATAACAAGAGTTTTTGTCATTGAGAAAGGAATGCAGCACAGGGAGCTTGCTTTAACAGCAAATGATTTCGCGCTGGCGGGAAATTACAAAGTCGGCACCGAAATAAAAGGCGGGACATTGGATATAAACCTTCAAATGCTTGAAGAAATAAATAACTGCGTTCCCGGGATCGCTTTTGACACGGTCACAATGAACGTATCCCTTGGATTAAGACTGGCCGGTGTGACAAAGTCACTCAAGGAAGGCTCTGAACTTTTAAAGCACAGCCTTAAAAAAGGCGAATTAAAACAAAAGATCGCGAACATAGCCAAAGCCACATTGTCTTAGGAAATTAATATACAAGCACCCTGTTATTGTTCTTGTCAGCGATATAAATGATGTCTTTGTCGATGCACAGACCGTGTGGGGAAGACAAGGAGCCCGGATTAGGGATGCCCGATGGTGAGTTTACTACCGATGATGTAAAGGCTGTTTGTCCTATAACTCCATCCGCCGCTATATTATCGGCGTTAATATCCGAATAAATAAGCACCCTGTTATTTAAAGTATCGGATACGAATAATTTTCCGTTATTCACAAAAACAGATGTTGGTTTATTAAGCGAAGAAGCAGAGACCTTGCCACCCTTGTTTGCGTCGTTCAATTTAAAATTGTCCTGCCCTATTACAACGTTCGCATGCCAGCCGTTCATGGTGGGCATTTCTTTATAAATGAGCACTCTGTTGTTCCCGGTATCCGCAATATAAAGAGAAGTCCCGTCGCTGTAAACAGAGTATGGAGAATTCATAGTGTTATAACTGGGAACCTCTTCACCTTTATTAACAGCCATCCCGCTTTTTGACGACTGCCCCAATACCACATCAAAAGGTTTTTTGGCGCGCTTTGGGAGCGTATTCCACATAAGTACTCTGTTGTTTGAAGTATCGGCTATAAAAAATCTCTTCCCGTCGTAGAAAACACTCCTTGGTTCTTTTAGATCCTGATCTATTATCAAACACGGCTCCGATTTTTCAAGCAGCGGAAGGTCAAGGAACAATATCCTGTTATTTCCCGTGTCCGCGACAAGTAACAGATCTTCATATATAAAGATCCCGCCGGGCTGTTTAAGTCCTGCTTTGTCGTAAACAAGAACAGCATCCGTTCCGTACGCAGAAGGCATACCATTCCAGTAAAGTATCCTGTTATTATCGGAGTCACTTACATATATCCCGCCGTTGTCGTCCACCGCGACCGATCCTGGCGAGTCAAGACTGTTTATTTTTGGTTTTTGCACATCCCAAAGATTCTTCAGGTTATGCAAAAAATCAAACTGACCTATCACCGTTGACGCTACAGTAGAAGGGGTTGCTTTCTGTGCAAACGTGGAGTTGTCTTTGGCGAATTCTATGTTGCCGATCTTTCCCGAGCCTCTCACCAAGAAAGCCTTGCATGAGGTGTAAGTTGAGTTAGCGGCAAAGAGCTTAACATCTCCGGCGAGATTTCTTATTATAGTGTGCCAGCGCCCGTCCGTTTTGGTCTCGCCTATACCTATATAAAGCTCTCCATCCTTTTGCTTGAGATATTTTTCAGGCAGGGAGACATAGTGAAGATACCTTACAACACCGTCGGCTTCAACCATGAGCATCAAGTCAAACACCTCGGAGAAATTCATGTCCCATTTCACAAAAGGTTTCCCGACGGAATCAGAACCAAGGACACCTTCTTCACCGTAGTAACTATATCCGTTCTTGATCGAGTCACCCGAGAACTCCACAACGTCACCCTTTTCAATATCGCTTACCGCTTTGATCAAAGCACCCATTGGGTCGGCGTCGTAAACTTCCCATTTCTTTAAAATATCGGACTCAACGGCCGACTCAACAATAAGCCTTACGTCGCCTATGATGCCGCTACCGTAAACCGCTATTGAATCTATCGTCAAAGCCGAAGCACCTTTATATAACGCCCTGACATCGTCGGTGATATCTCTCGTTACAGAGCGCCACTGGTTATCAATGGTCTGCGCGCCAAGCGCAAAGTGCGACGCGTCCGATTTTTCCGAGTTATCATAATATATTTTGTATCTTCCGGTCGAGGAACGCCCCTGAACATAGAACCTGTACGGGGAATTCATTTTCATTTTCCATTGAAGTACAGAATTGGAGTTTAACACTTCGGTCGATCTCATTTTATTGTTGAACACAAAAAGTGTTTTGGTTTTTCCAGAATCAAATTTCAAAACACGCCCCATAACTGTATCGTAATCGGTACTGAGTTCTCCTCTACTTTTGGAGACAACATCCTTGGAGCTTTTGCTCCATCCACTTAAACCATCCTCTCCTTTATATATAACAACGTCGGGTGGAATATCTTTAAAAGCTTTTATATCGTCTATAAGGCCGGCACCCCTGAATGATATCTTATTTACACTTACGAGTTTAACATTCGAGATCATTGAACGCATATCGGCGGAAACGTTTCTAGTAACGGAGTGCCATCTGTTGTCGATATATTTTGAGCCCAGCCCTATATGGAGATAAGTGTCGTCGTTGTTCGTGTTATTTGAAAGATCGCTGTAGAGAATGTGCTTTTCACCCGCGGAGGTCGTAACATCGACCTGAACAATGAACGGCTGGTTGTATTTCATCTTCCATTGAAGAACATTGTAGCCGACAAGACCAAGTTCCGTGCCCTTGTGCCCTTTAAAGACAAAGATCGTGTTTAGTCCCACGCTTTTGAGCTTAACAACTCTTTTTTTTCTTTCTTTATCGCTGCTTATGTAATCCACCGAAGCGCCTGTGGTATTACCTTCAATAGACCATCTATCCATTTTTGGTTTATTAGAGTCTTCAAGGATCTGCAAATTGTCGCCCGTGGTTACGGCCGCAAAAATACTAGAACATAGAAGGGTGGAGACCAAAAGAATTGTCTTAAACATTCTCATGGGGTGGTAATATATCACTGATTTAACCAAGCTCAAGCCGCAACATTTTAAGTTCTTTTATCCTGTCCCTGATCTTGGCCGCTTTATCAAACTCCAAACGCCTGGCGCACTCTACCATCTTTGCGTTCAGGGTTTCTATCTCTTTATCTATTTCCATGGTCGTTTTAAAACTTGAGACCTTTTTGGCTTCATCAATAAGGACATCCCCGTAATCAAGACTCGTAAGGCTGGACAGTATGCTGCTTATATTCTTGATTATGGTCTTGGGCGTTATATTGTTCGTCTTGTTGTACTCTACTTGCATATTGCGTCGTCTTTCTGTTTCTTTTACCGCGCTTACAAGGCTGTGTGTTTTATTGTCGGCGTATAGGAGCACTCTTCCATTTATATTTCTTGAGGCTCTGCCGATGGTTTGTATAAGTGATTTTGCCGACCTTAAAAATCCCTCTTTGTCAGCGTCTAAAATAGCTACAAGCGCGACTTCGGGAATATCAAGTCCCTCTCTTAAAAGATTTATGCCGACCAGAACATCGAATTTTTTACGCCTCAAGTCGTTTATTATCTCAATTCTCTCAAGTGTTGATATATCAGAGTGTAGGTATCTCACCTTGATCCCCTTCTCCGTATAATATGAGGCAAGATCTTCCGCCATTTTTTTTGTAAGCGTTGTTACAAGCACCCTTTGATCCTTTTTTATTGTCTCTTTTATCTCTTCCAACAAATGAGCGACCTGATCCTTGCACGGATATATCTCTACCGCGGGATCAACAAGTCCTGTCGGTCTTATTATCTGCTCAACAGTATCTCTGTTCACTTTATTGAGTTCGTAATCACCGGGAGTGGCGGAGACGTAAATAGTCTGTGTTACTGTTCTCTCGAATTCTTCAAAGTTAAGGGGTCTATTATCCAGCGCCGATGGGAGTCTAAACCCGTACTCAACAAGAGTGGACTTTCTGGACCTGTCACCTTTATACATTCCGGATATCTGCGGAATTGTTATGTGAGATTCATCTATAAAAACAAGAGAATCCTTTGGAAAATAATCTATCAGCGTCGGAGGCGGCTCTCCAGGGTTTCTTCCCGTAAGATGGCGCGAGTAATTCTCTATGCCTTTACAGTACCCAAGTTCTTCCATCATCTCTATATCGTAATATGTTCTTTCTTCAAGGCGTTTTGCCTCCAAGAGTTTCATATCTTTTTTCAGCGCTACTATTCTTTCCCTAAGCTCTTCCTGAATACTTTTGATCGCTTTTTTTGTTATCTCAGAACTTGTCGCGTAATGGCTGGCCGGATAAATAGAGACGCTGTCGACCCTTGAAATAATCTTCGCGGTGAGAGGATCAAAAATGCTGAGCCTTTCTATCTGGTCTCCAAAAAATTCTATCCTGTACGCTACGCTTTCCTCATAAGAGGGGACCACCTCTATAGTGTCGCCGCGCACCCTGAAACAGCCTCTTGAAAAATCTGTGTCATCCCTTTTATAATGTATCTCTGTTATCTTTTTCAAGAACACATTCCTTTTTATTTTCTCGCCGGCAGAGACCACAACGCTCATCTTTGAATATTCTTCTGGAGAACCCAACCCATATATGCACGACACAGAGGCGACGATAATAACGTCGCGTCGTGTAAGGAGAGAACTGGTGGCGGCGTGACGGAGTTTGTCTATCTCGTCGTTGATCGCGCTGTCTTTTTCTATATAAGTATCAGTTGCTGGAAGATACGCTTCCGGTTGGTAATAATCGTAGTAGCTCACAAAGTAAGAGACCGCGTTCTCGGGAAATAATTGTTTCATCTCTTCAAATAATTGTGCCGCGAGTGTTTTATTGGGAGCGATTATAAGGGTAGGTCTATTGAACTCGGCGATAACGTTCGCCATTGTAAAAGTCTTTCCAGAACCTGTAACGCCTAAAAGCAACACCTTGCGTTCGTTATTCCTGACCTTGTTCACAATTTTCTTAATTGCCTCGGGCTGGTCGCCGCACGGCTGATATTTTGAGGTAAGTTTAAACATCGGAGTGTTAACCCAAAACGGATTTGATCTTTTTTATCCGGGAAATTACAACATCACGGCTTATAACGGTAACAAACCCATCAAGCGGCGGACCGTTCTCTTTTCCTGTCAGTATAAGGCGGAGGGTCTTAAAAAGTTTTCCGCCGGATACTCCTGTCGCTGTAGCCGCTTTTTCCTTAAAAGACGACCACTCTTCGGCTGAAAAATTACTGTTCGTATAATCCAAAATATTTTTCTGCTCCTGAGTGAATTTTTTGTAAATATTCTCGTCAAATATCTGCGGCAGGAACAGTTTTAAGTTCTCTATAACGTCCAATAGCGTGTGCGCACCTTCTTTTGCCATTGTTATCGTTTTCAGGAATTCTTTATCGCTATAATCGTTCTTCCAATCATCGGTATAACCCATGTCGTGTGACAATAGTTGCAATATCTCGGCGGAGCTTTTTCCATGGATAACTTTTAAGTTTATGGAGCGGAGTTTTTCTATATCGTACACACATGCAGAGGTCGCCGTATGTGTATAGTCGAATGCCTTCACAAGTTCCTCTTTTGAGGATGTTTCGCTTATCTCGCTGAAACTCCCGCCGCCAAGAAGCGCTATGTGATTAAATACAGCTTCCGGTAGATATCCTTCCGCTTTATATTCATGTATCGGGATACCACCGCTACGTTTACTTAATTTTGATTTATCCGGCGCAAGAAGCATCGGGAGATGCCCGAACACAGGAATATCTTTTATGTCTTTTCCAAGCGCCATATAGACCATTAGCTGGCGTGAAGTGTTGGAGATATGGTCCTCGCCTCTAAAGACGTGAGTTATCTTCATGTCTATATCGTCAACGACGACGGCAAAGTTATAAGTTGGTACTCCGCTTCGCTTCATTACGACAAAATCGCCGATCACATCAACAGAAACGGTTATATCTATTTTCTTTATCACATCATGAAAATGAATATTGCCCTCAGACTTGAATTTATCCACATCAAACCTTAGGGCGTATGGTTTATTCAAGGGGTCGGCAAGTTTCTTGCATTTCCCTTCATAACGCGGCGGGCGCCCTGCTTTCATCTGCTGGGCACGTTCAGCCTCTAATTCTT
>JAZDEK010000080.1:0-2300 GCA_043808895.1 Pseudomonadota bacterium | reverse complement strand
TCCTCAATTTATAGATATAAAGAACGATTATAAAGTGGATGTGGTCATGGTCGGAGGGGGAACAGCCGCCAGGCAGGTCGTGAGGGAACACTCCCCTTCATTTATAATCGCCGTTGCCTGTGAGAACGACCTTATAAGCGGCCTTAGCGACGTAAAAAGCATCCCCGTTATAGGGGTGCTGAACGAGAGAAAATGCGGCCCTTGCAAAGACACCAGCGTTGATATTGACGTCATAAGGAAGTACTTAGATTTATTCCTTGATTAAGGCTGTAACAATTATATATATATGTCTAAATAACCGTTTAGGAGGCTGCTGGTGAGAAAACTTGTTGAGTGCGTTCCCAACATATCTGAGGGCAGGAACAAACAGATAATAGATTCCGTTGTTGAGACCATAAGATCGGTTTCGGGTGTTGAGGTGCTGGATGTTGATCCGGGCTTTGACACGAACCGAACGGTTATAACTTTTGTAGGCGAGCCTGATCCTGTAAAAGAGGCCGCATTCCTTTGTATAAAGAAAAGTCACGAACTTATAGATATGTGTAAACACACGGGCGCTCACCCTCGTCAGGGTTGCACAGATGTTTGCCCGTTCATCCCGATCTCTGGAATAACAATGAATGAATGCGCTGATATTGCCCGTGAACTTGGAAAAAGAGTTGGAGACGAACTTGGGTTGCCTGTCTATTTATATGGTTACGCGGCCAGCGATGAAGAAAGAAAGAATCTAGCGTTCGTAAGGAAAGGCGAATACGAAAGTCTTACGGAAAAACTTCCTGTGTTAAAACCCGATTTTGGTCCTGCAAAATTTAACGACGTTGTTAAAAAGGGCGGAGCTATTCAAATAAGCGCGAGGGATTTTTTGATAGCTTATAATGTTAATTTGAACACTCGAGACAAAACACTCGCGAACCAAATAGCTTTTAGAATCCGTGAGGCGGGAAAGGATAACGTACCTGGACTTTTAAAAGAGGTTAAGGCTATTGGCTGGTATATTGAACAGTACGGGCGCGCGCAGGTTTCCGTTAACCTTACGAATTATCATGTTACCCCTCTACATAAACTATTTGAGACATGTGTGGCCGAGGCTGAAAAGATAGGCGTAAGGGTCACTGGCAGCGAACTTGTGGGAATGATACCCAAAGACGCCATTATGGAAGCCGGGAAATATTTTTTGAAAAAGGCAAAACGCTCATCAGGCCTGCCGGACAAGGAGATAATACACATAGCGGTAAAATCTTTGGGCCTTGATGAAATAGCACCGTTCAAAATCGAGGACAGAGTGATAGAATATAAAATAGAGAAAACAGGGAAACTCTGTGGAATGAAATTAGAGGAATTCATAGACGAGGTTGGAAAAGATTCTCCCGCTCCGGGAGGCGGAAGTGTTTCTGCGTTGGCGGGAGCATTAGGCGCTGGGCTTGGCTCAATGGTGGCAAGTCTTACTCCCGCGAAAAAAGGATTTGAGAACACGTTGGATAAATTATCTCTGCGTGGAGAAAAATTAAGCACCGCTCTTGAGAGTTTAAAGAAAGGCATAGATCTTGATACCGACGCGTTTAACGACGTTATAACAGCGATGAGAATGCCCAAAGTCACGGACGCAGAGAAAAAAGTGCGGGACGAGGCAATGGAGGCCGGATACAAAAAAGCAACGCTGGTGCCTCTTGATACCGCCAAGAAATGTGTTGACGTTCTTAACGAACTTCTGGAAGTCGCTGAACTTGGAAATCCAAACTCTTCCAGCGACGTAGGCGTTGGCGCTCTTATGGCATACGCGGGGTTTGAGGGCGCTGTGCTTAATGTGCGGATAAATCTTCCGAATATAAAAGATGAAAAGTTTAAGAACGATGTGAGTAAACAGATAAACGGCATGAGGACAGATGCTTTGAAATTCAGGGACGAAATATTGAGGGTTGTAGATGGCAAAATTGGAAAATAAAAAATTAAATATCTGTGTCATCTGCGGCGGCGTATCACCTGAACATATTATATCTGTCGCGTCTTCAGCATCGGTTGCCGGGCATCTTGATAGAACAAAATATAACGTCACTGTTATAGGAATAGGGCGTGAAAAAGGTGAATGGCGTTATTACGGCGACACAAAGTTCTATACAGAGGACGGAAATATTGATTCCCACCGCCTAAAAAACGACGGATGGGAACCAGTTGTTATTAAACCAGGCGAAAAACCGGCATTTTATTATCAAGATGGAAAAGAGCTTGTGCCAATAAATGTGGATCTTTTTTTTCCTGTTATCCACGGCGATAATTGTGAGGACGGAAAGTTCCAGGGGCTT
>JAZDEK010000079.1:0-3536 GCA_043808895.1 Pseudomonadota bacterium | reverse complement strand
AGGACAACCTCGGAGGACAAAAAAGCGACGTCAAGGAGCTTTTTTGTCCGAGAGCTTAGCTGGCTTTCTGCCTGACGATAGTCGGGCAGAAAGAACAGCGTGTCCGAAAAAATGTAATGCTGCCCCTATTAACCAAGGTAGTCAAAATAGAGGCGGACTTAAACTTTTAGACTGCCGATTTTGGCGTCTTATGCTAATATCAAAAGCCTATGATATTATCCGAGTATAAACCCATAGAAGAGGTTCTTTCGCTTATCGGCGACAAAAAGCGCGTGTTCTTGATCGGCTGCGGCGATTGCGCTTCCGCATGTAGAGTTGGTGGAGTTGAAGACATCCCTTTATACGCTGAGAAGCTACAGGATTCAGGACTAAAAGTAATCGGGTGGTTCGTGCCTGAACGCGGTTGCATGCTGCCAAGGGTTAAGCAGGAATTAAAACCTGTTTTAAATGAAATAGATAGCAGCGATGTTATTTTATCTTTTTCGTGCGGCGCGGGAACTCAAACACTAGGAAAAATATTTGATACTAAAATAGTTCTTCCCGCGGTCAATACATCTTTTCTTGCCACAACACTTAGGGCAGGCGAGTTCGTTCAACAATGCTCGCTTTGCGGTGACTGTGTGCTCGGTATCACTGGTGGATTTTGTCCTCAAACACTGTGCGCTAAATCCCTTATGAACGGCCCATGCAGCGGTTCCGTCGACGGTAAATGCGAAACATATCGTGACAAGGACTGCGTTTGGCACCAGATATATCACAGCTTAAAAGAGCGCGGCGAGCTCCAAAAATTTCAGGCCACTTTACCCATGAAGGATTTTTCAAGGATCAGTAACCAGAACAAAAAGAGCGTTGCTCCTCAGAATATAAAAAACCGTAAAAGCGGAGGAAGGAACAAATGAAAAAAAGACCTTTTTTGATAGAGCTTTTTTCATGCCTTTATTTTATATCGCCGCTGGCGATATTGTTGGAGCTTATCCTTATAAATAAATTAGGGTTTTCTGGATTCATAAAAGTTTTCAATTTTGTTAACTGGCACGTGGCTCTTTTAATGCTTTTAACGCCCGTTGTAGGTTACGGAATATGGACGGTGAGAAGGTGGGGTTACTATCTCTTAATACTCCATTCAGTCTTTGTTATATTCAACAACGTCGTTCTTTATGCCGGTCATCAGACGTTGGTGCCGCTATGGGGAGTGATACTGTTCAACATCAGCCTTGTAGGAGTGATCCTGATGTTTGTACGAAAAGAGGTTTGTGCTCCTTATTTCAACCCAAGCCTCAGGTGGTGGGAACAGGCTGTCCGCTACTACGCCGACATGAAGATAGTGATAAAAGAGCTCAATACGGAAAAAGTAGTGTTCGAAGCAAAGACCTTTGATATCTCAGAAACGGGGGCCTTCATAGTAACGGACAGGGATGTGGATATAAGGGACAACTTCAGCCTTGAAGTAAGCCTGTTCAAGAACTCCATATTGTATGTAGACGCAGAGGTGGTGTGGACAAACACCAGAGGCAAAAATAGCGGGCATCCCGTGGGATTCGGCTGTAGGTTTATAAGACCGGACAGCCTCTTCAGGAAAAGAATAAGATTCCATATGAACGATATAAACGCTAAAATAAGAGCCAGGGTGTAAAAGGAAATAGAATGCGAACCTCTATACGAACCAAACTCATACTTTTACTTTTCATATTGATCACGGTCTCAATATTTCTGATATCCAGCCAGGCATATAAAGTCGCGCTTAAGGACATGTCCAACAACGCAAAATCAAGCACCAGGCTATACGCAAAGGACATCAGTAACTTGATCGAAGAAAGGCTGCAGACCATAAAGGAAAAAACGCTTTTTGTAGCGGTTAACGAAAATTCCTTCTCCTCAGGCTCGTACATAATATTTGAGAGAACGCCCGAGGTGTTGGCGGTAGCCAGGTACTTTATTTCACCCACAGAGGCAAGACCCAATAGGCAAAATCTCTTTATAAACCCAAGGTATCAAAAGAGCGAAACTATCACCAACCAGAGCTTTGCGAATCTGGACTCAAGTGTTGATTTTAATCAGGCTCTAAAGGATAACGAGTTCCTAACGGTCGGGCGCCTTGTGAATTACTCCTCTGAAGTAATCGTTTACGCTTTTCCGGCAAAAATATCCGGTTCCCAGGGCATACATGTTCTGGTCGCTGTGCTGATACCGGACCTTGTGCTTACGGCGGTAAGCTCAAGCAGCGGAAAATTCGTGAATTATCTTGTGGATGACCAGGGTAAAATACTTGTTCACCCGGACACATCACAGTCCAACAAGAGCATAGATAAGCTCGCCATATTCAGCGGGTTTTTCCCGAACGAGATACAGAGGGAAAGGACCATAGAGTACACCGACGAGAATAAACAAAAAGTCATCGGTTCCATATTTAAGATCAAGCGTTCCAACATAGGCATAGTATCCAAAATACTTGCAAGCGACGCTTATGCCGAAGCTGAGAAACTCAAAGTGATCTTGATAATAACGTCGATACTTGTTTTCATAGTCACACTGATAATATCGCTTTTCTTCGCGAGAACACTTATAGATCCTCTTTTAAACCTCTCAAAGATAACCGGCGAAATAGCCAGAGGGAACTTTCTTGTCGACGTAGATGTGAGCTCAAAGGACGAAATAGGAGAGCTTGCTCAAAGTTTCAAGAAGATGGGGCAGGAGCTTTATTCAAGAGAGCAGGAGCTTCATGAGACCCAATCCGCCCTTATACAATCGGAAAAAATGTCAGCACTCGGGCAGATAGGGGCCGGTATTGCCCACGAGGTTAAGAACCCTCTCACCGGTATATTGGGACATACGCAGCTTGCCCGCGAAAAACTCCAGAAAAACTGCAGCTCCTCGGAAATTGATTCAAGCCTGGACATAATAGAAAAAGAAACTAAACGCTGCAAAAATATAATCGAGAACCTTATGAAGTTCGCGCGTCAGGAAAAAACCATATTGGTCGAGGATAACATCGGTAAAGTCGCCAAGAACGCGGTCGCTCTTGTAGAACACCAATTGACGTTGAACGGGATAAGAATATTCCAGGAAATAGACGATACCCTCTCCAACGTTATGATGAACGCGAACCAGATGGAACAAGTTATCATAAACTTTATGCTGAACGCGCAGCATGCAATGGAATTCTCCACAAAAAAAGAATTATACGTACGTGTTAAGAACGGCACTCCTGGTTACGCAAGAATAGAGGTGGAAGACACAGGCTGTGGCATGACTGAAGAGATAAAGAAAAGGATCTTTGAGCCTTTCTTTACAACAAAGCCGTCGGGTAAGGGAACAGGACTGGGGCTTTCTGTTTCGTTCGGTATCGTAAGAACGCACAAAGGGCTTATTGAGGTATTAACGCAGTTGGATAAAGGGACAATATTCGCGGTCGAGATGCCTTATAAGGGTGCAGCGTCTGATGAACCGAGCATTGATACCGCCGTTAGGGAATTCGGCGGAAGAACTATTCCTAAAAAGCCCGCTCCGTTCCCGAGCAATTTTCAAGTACCCAAACT
>JAZDEK010000078.1:0-4547 GCA_043808895.1 Pseudomonadota bacterium | reverse complement strand
AGCACCTCTTTCCGGCAGAACACCTATCACCTGGAACGAGAGTTTGTTTATTTTTATGAATTCGCCGATGGGGTTTTGATCAAAAAACAGTTTATTCACAACTGTCTGGCCTATTACAGCGACCATACTGCGGCTTCTATTCTCATCCTCGCTAAAAAACCTTCCCTGTTCTATAACGGCCGAGTGCATGCGCGCGTAGGACGGACTGGTGCCGTTGATACGCGGACCAAGATTCCTATCAAGATATGTTACCTGCGCGTCCCCTCCTACTATTGGAGAAACCTCTTTTATCCAAGGGACACGCTGCTGTATAAGCTGAGGATCATCCATACTAATACGAACTACGTCAACATCATGGTCAGGCCTTAACACAAGCAGATTCGTGCCGAGAGAAGACAACTGCTTTTCTATCGCTTTTTTAGCTCCCGTACCCAATGCCAACATCGTAATAACCGCCGCAACGCCTATCAATATACCCAACACCGACAGTGCCGTTCTGACCTTGTTCGCTGAGAGCGTTTTTAATCCTTCCCTGAAATGCTCCACGAACTCAGCAAAACTTATCGGGGACGGATCAGGTATGGACAAAGCAGGCATTTCTTTTTTTACTTCTACTTTAGTTTTTTTCTGCGTTCTTTCATCAGAGATTATTTCTCCGTCGTGAATCCTTATTAAACGATCCGCCTGTTTTGCTATGCGTTCTTCGTGTGTGACCAGAATAACAGTTATTCCCTGTTGATTGAGCTCCTTTAGTACAGAGAGTATTTCCTCTCCGCTCTTTGAATCAAGGTTACCGGTGGGCTCGTCAGCGAGTATTATTCGAGGAGCGTTGGCAAGCGATCTTGCAATAGCCACCCTCTGTTGTTGTCCGCCGGAGAGCTGTTGCGGTCTATGAGTCATTCTGTCGCCAAGACCCACTCTATCAAGGAGCTGAACGGCCGTTTTAACGTTTAAATATCCACTTGAATAAAGAAGCGGGAGCTCTACGTTTTGAAGTGCCGTCATTTTCTGAAGCAGATTGAACTGTTGAAAGACAAAACCAAATGCGTGGCGCCTGAGTATTGCGAGCTCATCGTCGTCAAGATTAGTTATCTCTTTACCACAGACGTTGTAAGTCCCCGAAGTCGACACATCAAGCAGGCCAATTATATTAAGCAGTGTTGATTTTCCGGAACCTGAGGGCCCCATTATTGAGACAAATTCTCCCTGTTCTATTTTTAAGCATACGTCCCTGAGGACCGTAAGCCCCGATCCCGTCATTTGATATGTTTTATAGATATCTTTTAGTTCAAGCATTAAGCTTTGAGCGCTCCATTAGTTCTTTTTCTTGAACGGAGAGAACGGATTATTAGTTTTTTTATCTCTACCGTTATTGATCGGTATTAAAACAACGTCACCGTCTGAAAGTCCTGAGATTATCTCAACATGCTTGCCGTCTGAAACGCCTTTCTCTATCTGCGTTTCTATCGGAACAGACTTGTTATTTTTGTCCTCCAAAAGGACATAAAAAGAATTGTCCTTGTTCTTTATGGCCTCCGTCGGCAACAAGACTACGTTCTGTTTACCCTCGATAAAAAAAGTAACGTTCGCCGTCATTCCGCTCAGCATGGACTTTGGGGTCTTCTCAGGGATAACATCCACTATGTACGTTGTAATATTATTTATTGTTTTAGCTTCATACGCTATCTGATCAACGACCGCGGATATCGGTTCCTCAGGATAAGCGTCCAGGATTATTTCAGCTTTTTGTTTAAGATATATTTTTGCGATATCTGTTTCGTCCACCTGCGCCTTAACAGAGAGCCTGTCAGACATAACAAGGATGGCGTTACTTGAAGTAAAACTTTGTCCGGGTTCAACGTCCCTTGAGATTATTGTCCCATCTATTGGAGCGTACACAGGCATGGGTTTATAATACTCTTCCCATTTTTTTTGTTCTTCCTTGCCTCTGGCTCCAGCAGCGTCTATTAAAGCGGCTCTTTCAGTAGAACTTATTATCGCTATCTCCTGTCCTTTCTTTACATATTGTCCTTCGTCCACCAGAACTTTCTCTATCCTGCCCGACACCGGCGGTTTTATCTCCAGACGGTTCTCGGGTTTAACATAGCCTGTACTTAAAACGGTCACTTTTATATCTCCGACAACAACAGGGATCTTTTTGTACTTTATTTTCTCCTGACCCCTGAAAACAAAGAACGAAGCAACACCTATAAGCATCAGGAGAATAATTATTTTCCATTTTCTTTTCATTAAAATACTCCCTTGCCCTGCACCTGAAGCCAAGAAGCCTCAGCCAGGCGGCGATCCCTCAGCGTCTGAATATATGTTTTTTGTTTATTGATGAGATCGTTCTCTATTATGTCCCAGTTCTCAAAGTTCAAGAGCCCAGTATTATATTTGCCGCGTGATATTTTTGCTCTTGTTGTAGCCGCCTCTACGAACGACCTATACACGCCGACCTTGTTTATAGCGTCCAGAAAACTATTATACGTTTGTCTCAGCGAGTATAAAAGATCAAGGTCTGTCTGCTGTTGCGAAAATATGGAAGACGATAACGTGGATGCCGCGCTGTAAGTGGAATAGTAATCACTGCCGCCGTTAAACAGAGGAATACTTAAACTGAGCATAAGGTACCACTGATTATTCGGAAGCGGCCACGCGTTACCCTCTTTTGATGTCAGCCCCGTAAAATCAAATGACGGATAGAAGTCAGAACGCACCACTCTTAGATCGGCCTTATATGCCTTGGTCTGAGATATAGCTAATTTGTGCGTCGGGGTTTCTTCAACTATCTTCTCCATATCCACATTTTTTTCAGGCTGATTTACAGGGATGTCCCCTTCGATATCAATATCCCCTTCCAGCGACTTTCTACCAATAACAGAAGCAAGCTGCTGCTTGGCTGTCTGCAATAAGTGTTTTGCCTGCTCGTAGTCGTAGTGAGCCTCTTCCAAAGACGCCTTGGACAAAAGATAAGAACCTTTATTTTCCATTCCGCCCTCAAACCTCAGTTGAACAAGGTTAAGGTTCTCCTGTCTTCTTTTAATATTAGCTTCAGAGAGCGCAATATAGTCACGAGCGTAGAGAACCTGCGCAAAAGCGTTCTGCAGATTATAGCTGACTTGCGCCATGACGGAATTATATGTAGCCTCCTGACCCTCGATGTTGGCCTGAGCTCCCTCAAGTTTACCTACTGTTTGAAATCCGGAGAATATGTTCTGACTGAGCACCAACGATGCTGCGTAGTTCGTGTTATCAGTGTTGAGCGACGTATTGGTGTTGCCTCTTTTTGCGCTAAGATCTCCGCTGACCGTGGGTAGAAAACCGCTCCACTGAGCCTTCTTTGTGTATTTATAGGCACTGATGTTCTCCCTTGCGGCCTTGATATCAAGGTTATTCATGCCGATCTCTTTTACGCAGTCGTCCCAGCTGAGTTGTTCAGTAGGATGCGCGACAGCAAGCAGTGATACCAAAAATAACGTAAACATAATGGGTACTTATTTTATAGCTCCGTTAACGCTTTATATCAAATTAATACTTGTGGTAAGATACCCCACATGACAGAGAAAGAACGGACTGCAATACTCGCCGGTGGCTGCTTTTGGGGGATGGAAGAGCTCCTGAGGAAAGTGCCGGGCGTTATAAGTACGGTGGTTGGTTATACCGGCGGCAACCTTGAGGGTCCTTTATATGAGGACGTAAAGACAGGCGCCACGGGACACGTAGAGGCCGTAAAGATAGTGTTCGACGAGGCTGTTCTTCCCTACCGTGCATTACTGGAATTCTTCTTTAATATACATGACCCAACCACTCCCAATCGCCAGGGAGGGGATATTGGCTCACAATACCGCTCGGTGATATTCTACACTGATGAGGACCAGCACAACGTGGCTGTAGAGGTGAAGAAGGATGTCAATAGGTCGGGGAAATGGAAAGTCCCTGTGGTCACGCAGATAATGCCAGCTAAAAAGTTCTGGGACGCAGAGGAATATCATCAAAAATATTTGATAAAACACCCCAACGGGTATACATGTCACTTTATAAGGAGATAAAAAGATGGACACCAAGAAATACAAAGAACTCGTCATGAAAACAGAATCAAAAGATTTTGAAGCGATAGCGTCAAGACTTAAGAATGAACGCGCGCTGAGATTATTGCATGGATCCTGCGGCATAGCGACAGAGGCAGGAGAGCTTTTGGACGCAATAAAAAAATATGCGTTCTACGGAAAAGAAATTGATACAGTAAACCTTGTGGAAGAGATAGGCGACCTTATGTGGTACAGCTCTATAATACTGGATGAGCTCGGCGTGGAATTCGAGGAAGTGATGGATAAGAATATAAACAAACTTAGAACACGCTATGGAGAAAAGTTCAGCGAGACGTGCGCTAACACAAGGGACCTTAACAAAGAAAGAAAAACTCTGGAGAAATAGATATTTTAGTTACTTGTTCTTTCCTTTTGCTTTCCCATTATCCCCGTTATTTTCTCCAGGCGCTTTATCAACAACTGGTGGTCGGGTGATCTTATATTCAGCTATTGCTG
>JAZDEK010000077.1:0-11020 GCA_043808895.1 Pseudomonadota bacterium | reverse complement strand
TCTCCCCGTAAGGTTTATATATCCGGCTGGAATAAACATTAAAAGCAGACAACCCTTGTGGGTTCTTTTTGCTCAGAAAATGTGGTCGTCCGGTGCGATGGAATTTTTGATAAACGACGACAAAAGCGGTATTAAGGACGTTAATAAAATTAATGTTGAACCGTGGCCCAGCTCCTTTTATATCAAAAGAGTATCCAGCCACGAGTGGAATGTGCTGACTTCTCCACGCACAGCAGCTCATGAGATAGGACATCTTTTAGGTTTGGCGGATGAATATTATGAAACAGATAAAAGGGTGGCTTCAAAAAACTATAATCGTTACATAGGTTCAAAAAGCTCTATAATGCGGAACGTTCAGTCAGGTTATCCGCAAAAAATACATATACAATTCATATTAATACCAATAAAATGTAGTCATTAGGGAGTAGCTTGCCGTGATAAAGCGCCTTATGCATAGATATAACTGTGACGCCATACTGTTCTTGGATTCCAAGAACATCCGTTACATATGCGGTTTTCGGGGCGATAACGGTATGCTTATATGTACAAACAAAGAGCACGTTCTGGTAACCGACCCGAGATTTGAACTTGATGCAAAGAACACAGTTAAGAACGCCAGGATCGTTATTAACGAAAAAGAAACAGCTCTTTGGGACATGCCGGAGCTGTATAAGGAATTAAAGATAAAAAGAATGGGTTTTTCCTCAAATATAATGACCGTTGATGTTTATGAACGGCTCAAAAAATTTATGGAACTTGTTCCATTGGACATAATTCCGTCGTCGTACAGATATATAAAAACAAAAGACGAAATAAGACTAATGAAAAAAGCGATAGAGGCTCAGGAAAAAGCATATAAAGAGGTGTTGCCGAGACTGGCCGAAGGGATCTCGGAGCTGACTTTTGCCGCTGAGCTTGATTACAGGATGAAATTAAGCGGAGCTGAAAGTACCGCTTTTGCGACCATTATCGCTTTTGCCGAGAATTCTGCGATCATTCACGCGACGCCGACGGATAAAAAAATAAAAGGTAACGGTCCCTTGATAATAGATTTTGGCGCCGTGTGCGACGGATATTGCAGCGACGAGACAGTAACGCTGCTTTTCGGGAAGGTCGACGATATGATCTCTAACATATACGACGATGTCTACACTGCGCAAAAACGAGCTATAGAGGCTGTGCGTCCCGGGGTGAAAGCGGTCCAGCTTTACGACAAAGCCTATGGTTATCTTATGAAAAAGGGTTACGGCGATCTTATACAACACTCGCTTGGGCACCATATAGGGTTGGATATACACGAGTATCCGAAAATATTTTCTTTTACCGACTTTGTGTTTGAAGAAGGGATGGTGTTCACAATAGAACCCGGATTGTATTTACCCAGGATCGGCGGAGTAAGAATAGAGGATATGGTAACGGTCACGTCGACCGGGGTAGAGGTCTTAACCTCGCTGCCGAAAGAAAAAAAGGTGTTCATCTGATGAAAGCGATGCAGGTTTATATTAAGGGCAACGAACTCTTTGGGTTGTGCCATTATGAAGAGGCCTTGGATAAGTTCCTTTCCATACTCGATACCGATAATAGGAACGAACACCTGCTTTTGAAAATATCGCAGTGCTATCAGGAGCTGGAACAATTTGACGCGGCTATAGATTTTCTTGAACGTCTTCTTAACGTCAGCCTTCAGAACGGTAACTACAAAAAAGCCATAGCGATATGTAAAAGGATACTGTCCATAGATCCTGACGACGCTGAAGTCGTTCTGAAGCTCGCCAATATATTCAGAAAACTAAATCAATACGGCGAGGCATGCTACTACTACAAGATAGTTGCCCAGCATTATGAGTACTCCGGCTTTATAGATAAGGCCATAGAGGTGCTTCAGCTAATAAAAGAACTCGGGCACGAGGGAGTTGAAGACCTTCTTGAGATAGTTAAAAAAGAGTACAAACGTGGCGCCAAGGCAAAAGCCGATAAGAATATAGAGGCGATCATAAAAGAGCTAAAAGACGGTGACGAATACACTCTTCTTGATGTTGCGCTTAATCTTGCGTTGTCAAATTCTCCTAACAACTTTAACTACGTCTTAGAATCGGCGAAACTATATTTTAGGACAGGGCGCCTTATCTGCTGTCTGCATTTATGTCTTTGGGGTTTGCATCTTAATCCAAAGTCGTCCACGCTGCTTGTGATACTTGTAAAAGTCCTCTGGGCGTTGGGTAAAGACGAGGCTGCGCTGAAACTTTCGGAAAGCATACTTAAGTCGGATTACGAACTTGATGATCAGGATGCGGCCAAGAACGCTTCATCTAAAGTTATCTCGTTAATGAAGAAGTTTGAAAAAGAAAAACAACCCGTGCAGGAAGAATTAACATCCGCCGATAAAGAGCTCTCATATCTTGAGCGCGAAGATTTTACCGCTGTTGATCATTCCAAAATAGACAGCGATATCATAAAAGAGGAAATGGATAAAAAACTTAAAGAGGCTGTCGAAGACAAAACGTCCATAATGGACACAAAACGCAACAGTAAATATTCGCCGCGCGTGCTTGAGGGGCTAAGGGAAGCGGAGATCCTCATATCGGAAAAATTATACGATAAAGCGGGACTTAAGTTATTTTCGCTGCTGGAAGAAGAGCCTGGTAACGATGAAATTAAAATATTGCTCAGCAGAGTGGTAAAGATGTCCGGCGCTATTGATTCGTCCTACATGCCAAGTGCTGTGTCCGAGATCCGCTATGACAAAACCACCGACGAGATGATAGCCGAACTGGAGAATTTCATCGGCGAACCGGAAGACAAGGACAGGGGTGAGTTGAGAGCCACAAAGATAATAGAAACGTTTAACGATAAGTTGAGGGACGTACTGTTGCCCTCCGACTATATGACCATATTCGATCTCGGTATAGCGTATATGGAGCTTGATCTCTGGCCCGAGGCCGCGGGTTCTTTCCAGAGAGTGGTGGACTATCTTTCGGAGTCGAAATCCGACGGAGAAAGATTGACCGAGGCAAAAATATATTGGGCATATTCCGAGTCAAAAGCCGGGAACAACATCCAAACGGAAGAGGCGGCGCAGTTCATCAATGGGATATTGAACAGCGGGGTGTCGGAAAAACACAAACTTGTGGCATTGTATTATATGGCTCAGTGTTACGAAACTCTGGGTGATAAGAAGAACGCCAAAAAGAGTTACTCCGATATAATCGGGATTGATCCGGGATACAGGGACGTAGAAGTAAGAGCATCGATGCTTGGGAATTAATAATGTTTAAGAGGGCTGTTATATTCAGTTTGCTGTTCGTCACGGTGCTGGTTGTAGCGCTCTTTTATATTCTAGACTCCATGGCCGTAAGAGACATCGCAAAACGTTTTATAATTACGAAAGCCAACTACCAAATGGGGTTGAAGGTTAATGTAGGGGACGTGAGGTTATCTTATTTTAATCCTGCTGTTATAGTTTCCGGGCTGGAATTTGAAAAACAGGATGAAGATATAAATATAAAATTAAAAGTTGATCAGGCAGTTGTGCGTTTTGATCTTTTTAAGCTTATAAGGGGGAATGTCAGCCTTTCCGGATTTAAACTTGTGGCTCCTGACGCCACTGTGGAGATAAACAGGATAAAAGGCACGGACGGGAACAGTTTTAATTATTCATCCATTCTGGCCATGCTTTCCAAGTTCAACATAAACAGGGCGGATATAATAGACGGCAAATTCCATGTGAAACTAAAAAGGAACGACGGCAGGTATGATGAATATGTTCTCCCGTCCACCAACTTGAAATTAAGGCGTGGGATCATTTCTGATTACAAACTGCAACTTAAACTTACGGACATGACCACGCCGCTAAGATACATTCAAAATATTAGCTTTAACGCCGTCCTCAAAAAGGACAGCATAATGTTCGAGAAAATGGAAGTCGGGGTCCCAGGGGGTAAAGCGCTACTGGATGGAACTGTTTATGGCGTCAGTGATCTTGACAAAATGAAACCTCAGCTCAAATGGAGCATGGATTTTAACCTTGATAACATGAGAGATTACGACGGTGTGTTAAAGGACAAGGACCTCTATACGATGAAAGGGACGGTATCCGGTAAGGGAAAAATATCGGGCAGGCTCTCCAAAGACCTTAAGGGTCTTTTGGTTGACGCGCACATAGCTATAAACGACTTTAAGTGGAGAAAATACAACTTACCAAAAGTGGATGTGAGGGGAAAATACGACAACGACCGCGTTTTTATTTTAAGACTGGATGTTTCAGACGGACAGAAGAGCATAAATCTTTATGACACCTCGGTGTCCATGAAGCCTCCCTACAATATTAATGGTAAAGGAAGCGTGAACTATATTGAGCTCTCCAGGTATCTCGAGCTTTTTAGCCTCAACAATTGTCTCTCCAGATTTATTATAGGCGGCCCGTTCACTTTCAGCGGAGCAGCGCAGCCTGAATTCAAGATATCGGCGCTGTTCGACCTTAAGGTCAGTGATTTTTGGGTGCTTTATAAAAAGGGACTACCTTTGCAAAAACAAAATTCGGTCCTTGAATTTAAAAATGGAAAAGCTGTAGGCCGCGTGAACTTCAGCGCCAAGGGCGCTTATTTTGATAATTTTCTGGCCAAAAGTGAGAACAACGACATACACGTCGATGGATGGATAAAGGAAGATGCCACGGTCGATATAAGTGTCAGATCGGATTCTTTCTCGCTGGATACCTACGGGCGCATAGGGGTGCTTCCGGTCAGCGGGCAAGGTAGTTTTAATTCAAGACTGACCGTTGACCAGAATGCGAACTTCAAGAGCGACGGTAAAATATCTTTCGCGGATACCCAACTTCTTAATAAATATATTTTTGGAACGGTAAATTCAAGGATCCTGTACGACGATAACACTGGTATCCTCTCGTTTAAAAGCGCTTCAGGCAAAATAGGAACGTCACACTACGGCGGGTACATTGACATCAAGCTCAGGGATAAGTTTGTTACTATAAACGGGAGAGGTGAGTTAAGGAACGCTTACAGCGAGGATGTATATCAGTTGTTCAAGATAAAGGACAAGATCGTTGGAACGTCATCGGCCATGATCTCAGGATGGGTTAAGTTCGCCGGCATTCCAAATTGGAATTCCATAAGGCTGGACTCAAAACTGAAGTTCAAGGACGTAGAGTTCTTTTCAGAACGTTTTGATGAGATGGTCGCTGATTTCACTTGGAACAAAGGGGATGTTTCTGTGAACGAGCTTTACATACTTAAGGGAAAAGGACGTTTTGATTTTAAGGGCCTAAGAAAAGATAAAGTATTTAAACTTGGTGTGAGTTCAAAGAATATAAACATCGCCGACATAGCTGCGGTTTCAGGTGAAAGCATAGACGTTACCGGCAAGGTTGACGTAAAAGGTGAGGCTGACTATTACAAGGAGAATATCAACGGCAGCATGAAATTCAATCTTTTTGATCTTATGCTGGCGGAGCAGAAACTTAAACCTGTGCTTTTGAGCCTGGATTTTGGCAAACAGATAGCGGTAAAGTTCAGCATATTCGATAAAGAGGCTGTGGGTGAGCTCAAAAGGGAAAGTGCGGATCTATACTCCCTGTCGGCTAAACTCTCAAAGTTTGACATCTATCCGTTGGTCGGGGTTTTTATAAAGGAGCTTGAACCATTCAACACTGAAATAGACGGTGAACTTGAGCTGAAATTCTCCCTCGATTCAGGAATAAATCACATAAAGGTCGATGCCGACAATTTTATTCTGCGCAGCGGGGTCATTTCATTAAAGAACAATGGAAAGATCTCAGTTGAGTACGCTAATGGCAACTACATCGTGCGTTCTTTCTCCATGGTCAACGAATCAGAGAACAATAAGTGCGTTGTTGATGTTTCATCCGGTGCTAGCGGAAGTATCCTTGTAAAAGGGTGTGCCGGAACAGGAGGGTTTAAATTATTTAAGGGATTTATTTCCGGAGCGAGAGGACATTTCGATCTTGATCTTGTTTACGATGGAAAATTAAGGGGGACCATTATACCAAGGGACTTTGAGATAATGACCGCTGAACAGAAATTGGGAATACTTGGTTTGAACGGTAGAATTGATGTCAGCAACAGCATCGCCGATCTTAATAACCTTAACGCGACGGCTTCCGGTGGGGTGGTTAATTTTTGGGGAACCATAGATCTTGATAAACTTATAAAACTTAAAAGTTTTTATCCGCCGACAAGACTTAGGATGAACGTGGACAAGGTGTACTTTGAATACCCGGAAGACCTAAAAGGCAAATGGTCGGGAAATCTGAAAATAAACGGCGATGGAATTCCATATATCGTTACCGGGGATCTTGCTCTTTTTGACGCCACGTACAGAAGGGATTTTGATTTTACGAATTTTAACTTTTCGGACACTGGACAGGTGAGTAATGTCCTGTCTGTAAAAAGGAGTAAAGATAAATTCAATTTTGATATAAAAACAAAGAGCGGCACGGACATCTTTATAAAGAATAATATTTTCAATGGCGACCTTACATTCAATCTTAACGTAAAAGGAACCGAGAACCGTCCGCGTTTGGTGGGTTCTATAGATCTATTGAGGGGAAAGGTTACATATCTCGACAATAATTTTGACCTTACATCCGGAAGGATAAAATTCAAGGACGACGAAACCGAGCCGATCATTTATCAACTTGATTCGGAATCAAAGATCGGAACTTATCAGGTGTACCTCAATCTTGTAAGCTATAAAGGTGAGCCAAAGTTCAGGCTCAACACAGTTCCTCCTCTTACGGAAGATAAAATACTCGCACTTCTTACCACCGGAGACGTGCAGACGGATTTCGGCGCGAAAGAGGGAGGCTACGGGATCACCACAGGAACGGGCGGGCAGATAGTGACTCAGGGCATGGGTGTTACTGGCGCTTTAAGAAGCTCTACGGGCGTGGGAGTAAAACTAAGGCCGCCAAAGAACAAGGATTCCTCTGCGCCGGACGTAGAGGTCCAAAAGGATATAACTAGTGACTTAAAAGTGACTTATGGTAAGTCTCTGAATGACAACACTAGTGCAAATAGACAGGAAGTTAATGTACAATATGACGTGAACAGGAACGTGCAACTTAAACTGCTATTGGAAGAGGATAAAAAAGAAAATGTTAACAAGGACCCTACTAACGCTGGCGTTGACGTTAAGTTTAGGTTTGAGTTCTAGTTCCGTTTTTGCGGTCTATCAGGACCACGTTAAGATATCTAATGTATTGTTCCACAATATCGACGGCTCAAATTTAGAGGATTCAGGCCTTTTCTACAGTACTCTGGGGTTAGAGAAGAATTCTTCTTATTCAAAGGAATATATCGCAGAGAGAATGGAAAAGCTGGATGAGATGCTTGATTATAGGGTCGTTAAGTGGAATTGCGGCAACAATATTTTGGACGTAACACTATCCAAAAAAAAAGTTGTAGGCGCCGTTGAGATACAGGGAAATGGAACATTCAGCTCGTCCGATATAATGGATGAGGTCGGGTTTAAAGTTATAGGCTCATTTTGCGAAGACGTGTGCGACACTTTGGTCCAGAAGATCAAAAAGTATTACGCTGACCAGGGTTTTTATAAGGCTGACGTGGTTTATAATCAGGAACCCGTTGAAGGCGACAGAGTAAAAGTAGTAGTAAAGGTTAAAGAAGATGTGCCGACTGTTGTGTCTGACGTCGTTGTTGCCGTTGACGGTTACGTGGACCCTAACAAGGTGCGTGACATACTTGATGTAAAAAAAGGCGACAGGGTCAATTATTCCAAAATAAACCTGAACCTTAAGGACGTACGCTTGTATCTTTTTTCCAATGAATATTACGCGAGCACAATAGACAAGAGTTCCGTTTCAGTTGATGACAAGATGGCATCAGCGTCGATAAATGTCGGCATAAAGACCGGCCCTCGCTTTAATATATTGTTCAAAGGCAATAACACCTTTGCCAACGTGCAGACATTAAAGACCGCCCTGGATATAACCGAGGCTGATGTCGTTTCTAAAGATTACTATACAGTACTTGTGAGAAAGCTTGAGGATTTCTATAAAAGCAGGGGTTTTGCCGACGTAAAGATTAGCACCGAAGAAGAACTTGGGCTTAAAGAGGGAGAACTCACTCTGCTTTTTAATATTAACGAGGGTGCGAGGAAATATTTTCGGAGCGTTAATTTCACATTTAAATCAGGACGCGTAGACACGTACGAGCTCAAGGATTTTCTTAAAGCGCGCAAGAGGGAATTCTTTGATAACGGATTCTTTGTCAAGAAAGAGTTTGACGATCTAAAGGCCCTTATTGACCATTATCTGGGCGAGCAGGGTTATTTGAGGGCAAGGGTGGCCTCACTTACGTTCAAGGAGAGCCGCAAAGACTTTATAGACGTAAATTACGAAATAGACTGCGGGCAGCAGACGGTAATAAGGAGCATCAATATAAGCGGTAATTCTTTATTCAGGACGGACGAGTTGTTGTCCAAGATCGGGACAAAACAAGGAGCTCCATTAAGGATAGACCAGCTTAACGAAAATATTAACGCGCTTTTTGATATTTACCGGGAGAAAGGCTATCACGAGTTCGGCATTAACAAAGAGCGCATAATCACTTACAGCGATGATTATCGCTTCGCGGATATAAACCTGGATATTTATGAGGGCAGAAAATATAAAATAGGCCGAACTTATATAAACGGACTGAAGAAAACCAAGGATAGGGTCGTTACCAGGGAATTTAAATTTAAACGCGGCGAGAAAATAGATTCTAGGGAACTTCAGGAAACGGAAAACGACCTTGCCAGCCTCGGAGTTTTCGGTGGTGTTTCTGTCTCTTTGCTGCCTGCGGGAGTGGAAGGACCAGGCTACAAGGATGTATTAGTAAAGGTCCAGGAAAAAAAAGCCGGAGTATATGAAATAGGTGTTGGCTACAGAACGGACGACGGTGTTAGATTGTCGTCCGGAATAAGTTACAACAATCTGGGTGGCTGGAACAGACGCATATACGCCGACGCGGCACTTTCCAGAAGGCTTGATAACCAGTTTAAGTTCTTGGTCTATGATATAAACACGGGTTACTATGAACCGTATCTTTTTAATCTGCCTCTCGATTTTAGGTTCAACGTTGAATACAAAAAAGAGGACATGATAGATTACGGTCAGAGAAAACTCGATCTGGCTCTGTATCTTGAAAAGACCTTTGGGAAACACAGCTTAATTTTAAGGAACGCATTTGAAAGGGTCACTATTTTTGATTCAACGGATCCAGCGGACAACGGCGCATATTGGAAATACTCTCTACGTCCGATATACAGGTTTGACACAAGGAACTCGGTGTTTAATCCTACAAGGGGAGTAAACTTTGCCGTATATGGAGAATGGGGGCACTCTTTTAAAAGTGCGCTGCTCACTGATTACGTTAAATTTGCCGAGAGGATCAGGTTATACGTGCCTATGTTCACGAATTGGACTTTTGTCCCCACTTTTGACGCCGGTTACATTAAGGGGCTGAAAGGCGACTCGGTGCTCTTGGACGAACGTTTCAAGCTTGGCGGCAGTGATAATCTCAGGGGCTACAGGGAGAACATAATAAACGACTTAACACCGCGGATCTCGTCGCAGTATTATTATCTTTTCTCTCTGGAGTTCAGAAGGAAATTATTCTGGAAATTTATAATCAACGCTTTCCACGACATAGGAGATATTTCTTCGGACGATCCAACGCTTAACGGACCGTTCGCTTCCGTAGGCGGCGGCATAAGCCTCAAGCTTCCTGTAGGCGCTATCAGTTTGCAGTATGGCTACATATACGATTGGACAAAAAGACTCCCAGCCGACAGAGTGGGAAGACTTCACTTCTCTATTGGAACGTTCTAAGGCCATGGATATCTCGAGTATAAATATCCCAGAGGAACTCATCGCGCAACATCCCCAGACACAAAGGGATAAATGCAGGTTGCTCTGTCTCAACAAGACGGACGGCAAGATTAAACATGCGATTTTTGACAGCGTACATGAACTTTTTTCGGTTGGAGACGTTCTGGTTTTTAACGATTCAAAGGTCGTTAAGGCAAGATTCGACGCTGTAAAGGAAAGCGGCGGCAAGAGCGAACTTTTTTTGTTAGATCCTTGTTCGCAGAAGAATGCCTGGCACAGTCTTATAAAAGGGAAAAATATTAAACAGGGAACTAAAATAATTATCGGGAAAGCCGGAGTTGCCGTAGAGGTCGTAGCAAAGAACAACGATGGCACATTTATGGTCTCTTTCCCGACAGGTACGGACGTTAATACACTTATGAATGAGTTCGGGACTATTCCATTGCCGCCTTATATTAAGCGTCCGGCGGATAAAAAAGATGAGGAGATGTATCAGACAGTTTTTGCGGCGCGACCAGGGTCGGTGGCTTCTCCTACCGCGGCACTTCATTTTACAGAGCCTCTTATCCAGAAAATTAAAGACAAAGGTGTAGAAATAAAATTTGTTACTCTTCACGTGAGCTACGGAACTTTCAGTATGGTGCGCGATATAGATACCCATATTATGCACGAGGAGTTTTACAGTGTTCCGAATGACACAGCGGACGCACTGAAGAAATGCAGGAACAGCGGTGGAAAAATATGGGCAGTTGGAACCACTGTTGTGAGAACAATGGAGTCGGCGTTCGATGAAGATCTTAAACTCGTCAAACCATTGGGGGCTACCTCGCTATTCATAAAACCAGGATATAAATTTAAGGCGGTGGATTCCATGCTTACGAACTTTCATCACCCATCCACCAGCCTCATATATCTTGTCGCGGCTTTTGCCGGAGTGGGCCATATTGTCTCAGCGTATAAAGACGCCGTGGCGTTAAGATACAGAATGCTTTCTTATGGCGATGCAATGGCTATTGTGGTATAGAATTCGCGGAGGTTTTAGATGAGAATAGTTGTTATCGGCACCGGATATGTTGGCCTGGTAGCGGGAACTTGTTTTGCCGAAACAGGGAACGAGGTTTTTTGCGTAGACATAGATGAAGCAAAGGT
>JAZDEK010000076.1:0-5459 GCA_043808895.1 Pseudomonadota bacterium | reverse complement strand
AAACCTTTCCCTTATATTCAATTACAGCACCTATTGGCACTTCGCCCAGTAAGGCCGCTTTTTCAGCCTCTTTCAAAGCCTCGCGCATAAAATGTTCGTCCATAAAAAGAACGTTCTCGTTTTTGGGAAAACTAGGCAAAGTTTTCCTTGCCGTAGGAATACCCAAGATCAAACGCTTTAAGATTTTGCTCTACAGTATGAGGAGGGACCAAAGAGCTTACAGATCTTTTAGCGTTATCTTCCTTTATTATATCTGTAACCGCCGTAAAGAATCCGACCATAACTATGTTAAGGAAAATATTCTTCCCAAGTTTTTCTTCGGCTATCCTTGTCGCGGGAATACCGAACGTTTTTACAGATGAAGAAAGCCCTTCAGGTTTTACAAGCTCGTTTTCATAAACAAGAATGCCCGACGTCTTTTTTAATTCGGGAGAGAATTTTCTGAACGCTTCCTGTGACATTGAAACCAAAATGTCCGAGTTAACAAGATACGGATAAAGTATTTTTGTATCGCTCACTATGACCTGGGCGCTGCAGGATGAACCACGCGCTTCCGGACCAAAAGCCTGCGCGAGGCTTGAGAATTTGTCCTCGTAAAGAGCGGCTGCTTTTCCGATAACCATTCCGGAAAGTATTACGCCTTGGCCGCCGTAGCCTGATATTCTTATTTCAATCAAAGCATTCCTCCGGTTGTTTTACACCCCTGTATGAAATGTAATCAGTGTTGCATTGGAATGTTTCGTCGTAATATGAGTTCATCGCTTCCAGATAACTCGGGCGTTCTATATCCAGGAATTTTCCGACTATGAACGGAGTATTGAGCCCAATCGTTGTTTTCTTGGTATCGGCATTATTTTCTATAACAGAATTTTCTTTGTAGAATTTGAGACGAGCAAGGCCGTTACCCATTTTGTTCCTTCTCTCAAATAACGTAGGACACGGAGATATAACTTCAACAAAAGAAAATCCTTTCTTGTTCAACGCCTCTGTCATGGACTTTTGAAGTTCACGTACATGATACACTGTCCAGCGTGACACATACACAGCACCCGCGGCCTCTGCCAGGAACGGTAGATTGAACGGCTCGCAGAAAGAACCGTACGGCGCTGTTGCGGTTATGGCTTTTTTAGGCGTGGTCGCAGAGACTTGTCCGCCGGTCATCGCGTAGTTCAAGTTATTAACGCAGATAACGGTTATATCCATGTTCTTTCTTCCGGCATGTATAAAGTGATTACCGCCGATGGACATTAAGTCTCCATCGCCGCTAAAAACAATTACTTTTGTTTTAGGAGACACGGCTTTTAAACCTTCCGCGAATGGGATCGCTCTTCCGTGAGTTGTATGGAAAGAGTCAGCATTAATATATCCGGCTACTCTCCCTGTGCATCCAATTCCCGAAACTATCGCGATGTCGTTTTTGTCAATGCCGCTTTTATCCAAAGCGTTAACAAAGGCGATGACCGCTGTGCCTATACCGCAGCCGGAGCACCACATATGGGGGAGCCTATCTTCCCTGAAATAAGAACTAAAAGGATGTTTGCAGATTTCGTCTGTTTTTTGGCTCACTTTTTTGCTCCTTCCTTTATAGCTTCTAATATCACGTTAGGCTTATGAACTCCGCCGCCAAGATGAGGAACGCTTATGACTTTGCATTTTCCCTGAGCGGCACGCTCTACTTCGCGCACAATTTGTCCGGCGTTTAATTCCGGAACTACTATTGCTTTAACTTTTTTTGCTATATCTGCGATCAATTCATCTGCAAAAGGCCAAACTGTTTTAAGCCTTAATTTCCCGACCTTAATTCCAAGAACCCTTGCATCCAGCATTGCTTTTTCCGCGACCCTGGACGTAATTCCGTACGAGAGCACTACAACATCAGCGCCGGAAATGTTTTCTTCTTCAACCAATATGATCTCTTTTTTATAGTTCTTAATTTTATTTATAAGACGGCTCACCAACTTTTGTTGAGATTCCTCGTTCATTGCCGGATATCCTTTTTCGTCGTGGGTAAGGCCTGTTACATGGAAGTTATAACCTTTTCCAATTGGAGCCATCTCAGGAATAAGGTCTTTCATAGGCTCGTAGGCTTTATAGTCCTTAGGTTCTTTTTTTGTGTACTGTCGAGGATATATCTCTATTTGTTCCGGCTTTGGTATAACAACTTTCTCGGTCATGTGTCCAACACATTCGTCCATCATGAACATAACCGGTGTTCTAAATCTTTCAGCCATATTGAATGCTGTTATTATAAGATCAAAACATTCCTGAGCGCTGTTCGGGCATAAAGCTATCATTTCATAGTCGCCGTGGCTTCCCCAGCGCGCTTGCATCATGTCGGATTGTGCCGGAAGAGTTGGGAGCCCTGTGGATGGACCTCCTCGCTGAACGTTAACGAACACGCACGGAGTTTCTGTCATAACAGCAAGGCCGATATGTTCCATCATCAAAGAAAATCCGGGGCCTGATGTTACGGTCATTGCTTTTGCTCCGCCCCACACAGCTCCCTGAATTGCAATAGATGAAGCAATTTCATCTTCCATCTGCATAAATATTCCGCCGACGCACGGAATTCTTAAAGCGTACCTTTCAACAACCTCGGTGGAAGGTGTAATGGGATACCCGGCAATGTATCTACATCCGGCGGCTAAAGCACCTTCACAGGTAGCGTGGTCGCCGTCCATATAATGAATGCCTGTCAAAACTCCTTTAGGGTCGGCTTTTATCATTACTACTCCTTATTCTTTTCGCCCCAGACGGCAAAGTCAGGACAATAAAGTCCGCACATATTACATCCAATGCATTTCTCGGCGTGCGCTGGAATCGGGAAGTGATATCCTTTTACATTATACTCTTTTGAGAATTCAAGAACTTTCACGGGGCAAAACTCTACACAAAAACCACAGCCCTTGCATCTTTCTATATGGAAGCAAACCTTGCCTTTTGGTTTAGTGCTCATTTGCGAATTACCCTCAAATTTTTTGTATAATTTAACTACCTTAGTTTACGTTTTAATGCAATAATCTTTTATGATGAGCTGGCTGGTTATTTTAAACATTTTAGTCACTGTGGGTTTTTCCGACGACGTTATGACTGTCCCCAACACCTGTAACGACCTTCTGCCGGACATCATCCCTTACATAAGTTTTTTTGACCAGACCGGTGACTTATGGGCGGCTGAAAACCCGGGTAAATCCAAGAAAATTTACGATGTGCTTGCTGTAAGAAAACTTTACCTTGAGACCACAAAGAATACATTGAACCCCATTGACGACATGATAAAAAAATATCTCTGCGACTGTTACGCCAAGAACAAGAACGTTCGATTTGATTCCAATTCCGCGGTTATAAGAAAATACATGGAAAAGAATTTAGATAAACTCCTTAAAGACGTAAAAAAAGAGTACCGCGATATGCTAAAAAAAAATCAAAGTTCAGAGCGGTCACTTAAACTTTCTGAGTCTGTGATGGATAGAATAAAAAGGATGAAACAGGAAGCCATTATTGATATGTCACATGAGTTAAACCGAAAAGCGTTCTGATATCGCCGTTAAAAATATTCCCGTCTTTAAGCATTACGGTCTTATTTGCTCTTTCCGCGAAAATATCCGGGTCATGAGTTGATATCACAGCGATACAATCTTTATTTAGCTCAAGATATTTATATATCGCGTGTTTTATGTGTTCCTTAAATCCCATATCCAGTGCCGTTGTAGGCTCATCCAGCAACAGAACTTTTGGCTGTTGTATAAAGACCTTTGCTAAAATCACGCGCTGAAGCTCACCCTGACTTAGAGTCGTTATGTCTCTTGTCATATAAGGAGTAAGCCCAAATTCTTCCGCTACGTTCTTAACAACTTCGCGGTCGAAACTACCATAGCCGGAGAAAATACTCGTATACGGAAATCTCCCCATCATCAAAAAATCTTTAACGTACGCTGGAGATAGATTTATACTTTGCGGAAGGTACCCAAAAAGTTTTGCGCGCTCTTTATGGGTTTTGTCGTCTATTTTTTATCTTCTATAGAAACGTTGCCTGTGTAATCTAATATCCCTGCAACAGATTTTAAGAACGTTGTTTTACCGCTGCCGTTCGGACCTATTAATATATTCAATGAGCCTCTCTCAAATTTTAATTCATCTATATTGAGGTGAAAGCCGCCGCGCTGAACTTTTATTTTTGAAACTGATAGCATCAGGCTCTACCTCTGTACCGTGTATATATAAGGTATATTAGAACAGGTGCACCTATGAATGCTGTAACAGCGCCTACGGGGACATCGAATCTAAAACTTAAAATTCCTGAAAGTGCTGTGCAAAGAACTAAAAACGCTGAGCCAAAAAGCATTACTGCCGGAATTACTTTCGCCGATGTTTCTTTAATAACAAGTCTTACAATGTGCGGCACAACAAGGCCAATAAACCCGAGTGTTCCGCATACGGTGACACAACCAGCGGCAAGCATTGATGCTAAGATTATAAAGAAGATGGAATAGAACTTTGAGTTAACGCCCGATGACTTCGCGAAATCATCGCCAAACTTTAAGGCATCAAGCCTTGTTGATAAGAAAAGTATTATGGTCGACACAACAACTAATACCGAGCCCAGCATTAAAAGCTCTTTATATTCAGGTTGGCTGATGTTCCCGATAAGCCATGAGTTCATATAAACTATTTTATCGCCTTCCATGTAGGACATTAAGGCTGTAATTACCGACGAGAAGAAAAAGCTTAAGCCAACGCCTATTAGCACCATAACAACGGTGTTATGAACAAGTAGCCTATAAAATAAAATAAGTAGAATAAGCGCAAGCCCTGCTCCTAAAAACGCAGCAAGTTCAAATCCAAAAGTGGAAAGTGTGGTAAAGAGGGTTAGAAAAACAGAAACACCAAGTGCCGCGCCGCTTGATATGCCCAATATATATGGATCAGCCAGGGGGTTTCTAAGAACCGTTTGAAAAACATAACCCGAAAGCGACAGCGCAGCCCCAATTAAAATTGCCGCGACAAGTTTTGGTGCTCTTATATGCCACAGTATAAAATCGCCCGTTGGATTATTTTCCAATACCGCCGGCCCGCCGTAAAACAGCGCCAAATACGACGCCAATATCAAAAACAACAATAGCACCGGATAAATAAAACAGGGCGAGGAATACTTATTTTTAACAATATACAGTGTGTTTAACTCCTTAAAAACATTACTTAATATACATTCTAATGCTCGTCAAAATAGCACGATATGCGCGTCAAGTCTATAAGCCCTTAAAACAATCTTTATAATTATATTGTAATTATAATATAATTGTGTTATACTTTGGTTATGCGTGAGATGCGTTTTGAGTGGAACAAGCGCAAAGACCAGTTTAATAAGAGAAAACATGGTGTTTCGTTTGAAGAGGCGTAGACGGCATTTTATGATTCTAACGCACGCTTAATGTCAGACCCGATTCATTCGGACGACG
>JAZDEK010000075.1:0-2637 GCA_043808895.1 Pseudomonadota bacterium | reverse complement strand
GCACTTTCTTTATATTCAATTTTCATGGGATATAAAATTGGTGTTAATAAGACCAAGTTCAAATGGTCGGAGCTGTTGCGGACAGCAAAAGACGCGCGTTACGTTATACCTCTTCCTATTATAATTATCGGCGGCATATATGGAGGCATTTTCACCGTTAGCGAGGCCGCGGCAATTACGGCTGTATATGTTCTCATAATGGAGATATTCCTGCACAAGGACATATCGATAAAAAAAGACCTTGTTCACATAGTAAAAGAAAGCAGCATGCTGACAGGGGCGTTGATAGCGATAATCGGAATGGCGCTCGCGTTCACGAATTATGTAATTGAGCAGGACGTGCCGTTCTATCTAGTGGACTTAATGAAAAATTATATTTCCACAAAAACAAGTTTCCTTATGATACTGAACGTGTTCTTGATCGTGATCTGCATGATAGACAATTTCTCGGCAATATTAATTGTTGTGCCTCTTATTATCCCCATAGCGAATGCGTTCGGAATAAACCCGTATCACCTCGGAGTGATATTCCTTATAAACCTTGAGATAGGATTTTTAACACCGCCCATAGGGCTGAACATTTTTATTTCAAGCCTGCGGTTTAAACATAACGCCCTCGACGTATTTAGGGCGACACTCCCGTTCTATCTTGTGCTTGTAGTGTGCCTGCTTCTTATAACCTATATACCGTGGTTTACGTTATTCCTGCTTAAATAGGATTTTCCGAGGCTTCCCTCGGAAAATCCATTGACTTTTGTAACTACCTGAATTAAGAATAGAATTATGCAGAGATTACTTCCGGAATCTTTTAAAAACAGATGGAATAATACCAACAATTTATTTTAACTGAAAATGGCAAAGCTGTTTTAGCGATAGAAGTTAAAAGCGGCAGAGTAAAAAATATCCCAAATAAAGAATACATGAACAAACACAAGATAAACTGTCCGTTACTTGTGGTAAGTAACAGTAATATAGAACAGTTTATGAGAACGACCTCTCTAAAACAAACCATGGCTAATTTGGTATAACAGCCTTACTTAGGTAACCTTGCTTCCGCTGCCTTTCTTATGCCTCTATTTCTTGCTTCCTGTCTGGCTTTCGCGTCGTAAGTTTCTGCCAACTTTTTGTTGTTCATTATCACATCGTTAACGTCCACATAACCGCCTAATGACACCAATCTGATCCCTGGCGTTATCGCAGCTCCCGGTCTGGTAGATAACGATGATATACAAGAGAATATCTCAAGAACGCCGATGGCCTCATCAGGATTGCTTTTGACATATTTTATCAACGCCTTTTGACGAGCAGCACCAAGCTCAGGGTCAAGGAAAAAGTCCATATCGATGTCGCTGATCTTACCCTGTTTGAACTCATTAAACTTCGCGAGTGCCTGCCCTACAGCCTCTTTCGATGGAAGTTCTATGTTAACACCATATATGTTCATAATATCTGACATTATAGACTTGTATTCTTGTCGGACATTATCGCTCATCGCCGATATGGTGTGCTCCGGATGATCAAGGACTTCAAATATATCCCTAAAGATCATAGTTCCGACTCTTTGTATCTCATCGATACCGCTTTCCAACATAGCGCACAGAATTTTGCCGTCATTTTTCATGAATATCCCGTCGATGTTCTCCAACACATATTTAGGTCCGCCACTTACATATGACTCCGCAAGGCTTACATATGACTCCGCAAGGCTGAGCAGGCGTATATCGGCCGTCTCTGGTACTTTTACTTGAAGTTCGTTAGATCCAACTACCGTAAACTTTTCAGCGCTAGAAAGAGTTGTAAAGGCTTCTATAAACTTGTCATGAGTTTCCGAGTTATAGACACCAAATAACAGCTTTGCTATTCTTTGATCCATTACCTTTTCTACCACATCTTCTATAAAAAACTGCCCTTCTGCTTCTTTGGGCAGATCTATTTTTTCTTGCATCAAGCCATGTTTACGTGCACTCGCACTAAACTCAACACGAGGTATTGTTTTGTCTTTATATTCAAATCCAACAAATAGTTCATCACCGCTGGCTCCCATTAAAAGAGCATCGCCTGTAGTTGTTATTTTCTTAAAAAATACGAGATCATCATTAAGAGGATTAACCGATATAACCGCCTGCTTTTCGCCTTTTTCATTATACAGCGCCCAAGAATATAGGCTAGCGGCCAGACTAGATTTGCCATCGGGAGTTGAGCCTGAAGAGACAAGATAGCCTCTGTCGTAATTCGTGTACACTGAACTGGCAGAACAGATGTTGGGCGATTCCCGATTAATGGATATCCTTATCGCGAATTTGTTCCCGTTCCCATCAGTGTAATTAACGATCGCCTCAATCACGTCTGCTTTTACTTTAGTGGATAACACTCCTGTCCCTTCTTGGGAATAATCCATGGTTCCCAACTGTTCATTGTAAAGAATATTGACTGGTCTTGATGCTTTGCTGCCAGGGTCTGTTTGGACAGACAAGCCGTAAATTTTAAGCCAGTCATCTGGATTTCCTGAAGGATTAGAACTATGTCCTGTGGCTTTAAAATTAACCACAGGCCCATTTGCCGGGGTTTTGTCAGGAGGAAACTGTGCAAAGATGTTTTGCGATAGACTTGTTGATAAGAAACAGAACAAAAAGGCCC
>JAZDEK010000074.1:0-4367 GCA_043808895.1 Pseudomonadota bacterium | reverse complement strand
CTAAGTTCAAAAACATTGACGACTTCAACTTTGCCATCTTTTTTCGTCGCCCTTCCGGAGCCTCTTCTTTTCTCTTTTAATTTCTCACGCTCTATTTCTTCGCGCGACATTTCCCTTGTTGTAACGTGAGCATGTTTGGGAGGGTGCTTTTTGTCATCTTTCGCGGGCTCTGTTTTTGACGCAATAGCGGATTTTTCTTCTTTGAGTTTGGGTATTTGGGTTTCTAGTATCTTTGCTTCTTCTTTTTTGAGCTCTTCCGCTTTTTTTGTCTCTTCCTCAAGTCTTGCAGCCTCTAACGCCGCCTTTTCTTCTTCAATGGTTTTCTTTCTTCTTATTATCGTTTTCGCAGCCGCCTTTACAGGTTCAGCAGCTTTGGGAGCGTGTGTTTTCTTTACCGTCGGAGTTTTTGTGGTAAAAGGTTTTGCGGCAGGCTTTTTTACCGCAGCAGCCTCAACTTCAGCAGCAGCATCTTTTTTCTTCCTCACTACTGCTTTCTTCTCTGTCGGTTTGGGTTCATCTTTCTTGGTCAGATGTTCCTTTATTCTCTCGGCGTCTTCTTTACTTATCTCGCTCATGTGGCTTTTTACGTCCACACCTATCTCTTTGAGCTTTGCGACAAGCTCCAACGGACGAAGCCCAAGCTCCGGGGCGAGTTCAAAAACTTTTATCTTATCGCTCATATTTTATTTGTTCACCCCGTCGTATATGGCTACCGCTCTGGTTTCATCCAGACCGGTCTTTTTGATAAAGTCCTCTTTGCTTACCGACTTAACGGCCTCAGCGGTGGTAAAACCGGCGGCGGCAAGTCTTAATAGCACGGACTTTGTCGCTTCGGTAATACTCTGAAATTTTTGTTTCTCCTCGTCGGACATATCATCTTTTTTGCCTTCCGTTATGAGTCTCTCGTTATACAAAATAACAGCGGAGTCATACACAACACCAAGTTCGTCTTTATTTTCCCACGTTGTATCATTAATGAACGCATCCCTTTCAACGGCGGTTATTTTTTCCAGTTTGTCTATGCCAGCGTCGCTAAGAACTTTCATGAGGCTCGGGCCCATTCCCTTTACTTTAAGCAGCTCATTGTCGGCTCCAAGCAGATGTTCTTTTTCTTTTTCCAGAAGCTGCTGCATTTCTTCGCGCAGCATTTCATCCGCGGTCTTTTTGCCCACTACGGTAAACTTTTCGTCCTGAGTTTTTATTATAACCTTGCCTGACTGAACCACTTCTTTGGATCTTTCCACAACAGACTTGGCGGACTCTTCCGTTTCAAAACCCGGAATACCGATCAAATCAGCCGGATTTGCCTCAGCGACTTCAAATACGGTCTTATATCCGTTCTGGAACAGAGCTGTCGCGATAGTCTCGCTTATATTTGGTATCTGGGTCAGCGAGAATTTCGCGTCTTCGTAACGCTGTGCCATACTGGTCTCGCCCACAACGTCTATTTTCCAACCTGTAAGCTGGGCGGCAAGGCGGACGTTCTGTCCGCGTCTGCCTATTGCAAGGCTAAGCATGGCGTCGGGAACTATAACTTCCATGTAACGGTTGTCTTCATCGATCATAACTTTGCTGACCTCTGCCGGAGCAAGCGCCGAGCAGGCAAATTTTGCTATGTCTGTTTGATATGGAATAATATCTATTCTTTCACCCTTAAGTTCGGCAACTATATTCTGAACCCTTGCGCCTCTCACACCAACGCAGGCTCCCACTGGATCTACGTCTTTATCTCTTGAGGTAACGGCAATTTTTGCCCTGGCACCCGGGTCACGCGCTGCGCTTTTTATTGTGACTATACCCTCGTAGATCTCCGGAACTTCCATTTCAAAAAGTTTTATCAGATATAAAGGAGTAGCTCTTGAGAGTATGATCTGAGGTCCTTTTGATGTCTGTTGAACGTCCAAAAGATACGCCTGGATCCTATCCCCTATGCGATACTGTTCACCGGGGATCTGTTCTCTTGGAGGCAGGAACGCTTCTGTTTTTCCAAGGTCCACAACAACAGTTCCTCTTTCAAAACGTCTTACCATACCGCTTATGATCTCGCCTTTTCTTGCAAGGAACTCTGAATATATTATTTCGCGTTCAGCATCCCTAATCTTCTGGTTTATAACCTGTTTCGCGGTCTGCGCGGCGATCCTTCCAAATTGCGCGGAGTCAAGTTTTACGCCCACGCTGTCTCCGAGTTCAACGTTAGGATCTTCTTTTTGCGCTTCCTGAAGTTCAACCTCGATATCAGGGTCGGCAACGTCGCCGTCCTCAACAACGGTCTTGAACTGAAAGAGCTCGATCTCTCCGGTTTCCTCGCTGTAATGAGCCTCCACATCAATATGCGGCCCCATTTTCTTTTTCGCAGCGGTGACCATGGCGATCTCAATAGCTTCTACCACCATCTTTCGGTCGATACCTTTGTCGCGCCCGAACTGCTCTATGACTTTTGTCAACTCTTCGAACATTCCCATACTCTACCTCTCAAGTTTCAATTTTGCTCTTTTTATACTGTTCAGATCTATTTTCTGTTCCTTACCGTCCACATCAAGTGTTACGCTCACAGCGTCGGCGTCTTTTATCCTTCCCACAAGAACACTACCACTAACGTTGTCGGATATTATCTGTGCAAGTTTTCCCTTAAAACGTTTGTACTCATCCGCTGTTCTTATTGGCCTTTCAACTCCGGGGGTGGAAACCTCAAGCGTATAATCGCGCGGAAATAATCCCTCAACGTTTAAAAGCTGGTCCACGGCGCGGCTTACTTTTTCGCAGTCGGATATTGTAAGAGTACATTTATCACCGGTGCTGCCAAAATTATCTATGTAGAGTTTTATTAAAGTTTTTCCGGCGTTCCCGGAAAGTTCCACTTCCACCAGCTCAACTCCGCGTGCTTTAAGCTCGGGTGTAATGATTTCAGCTACTTTGTCCCTTAGTACAGACACTACCAACTCCTATATACAGACATATACCAATAAAAAGAGGGCTCTAAGCCCCAAAAACTAGATAGCATACGCCATTATTATATGCAAGTTAAATTATTACCTGTAAATTCGAGGATTACTTACTGTTTTACTTAAAGAATTTCCCGCTTTTTCTGCCTGCTTTTTCTCTGTATTTTTTCCTGAGATATCTATAAGCAAGAACAAATACTATTAAACCTACAGCGAGGGAAATTATGATACGGAGTTTGCTTCTTTTTTGTTCCACAGGAACGGCGGTAACAACCTTTTGCTCCTTTTTGTCCGTACCTTTGATCTTTGTTCCGATTATCCCCATAAGTCCTGTTTCCATAGGAGCCGCGGGGGACGAGGCTCTCAGCCTCATACTCTCTATCATCTTATAGAGTTCTGACATATAGAGCGAGTACTTCGCCTTATCCACGGTAACGCTTACCAACACCGAACGGCCGTCCTTTGTGGTGGCAAGGAACCTTGTAAAATAATTTGGGAGCGCGATACTTAAATGCTGACTGTCAACCCAAGTCTGCCCGACGATATCTTTGTACTGAATATTCTTTGGAGTGCTCTTAACCTTTTTCTTTGTAGCAGGATCAATAACAATCAGCGACGTATTAAGGTACTCATGGTAAGCCTGCAGCGAGTCTTGAGGGCCGGATGATACGAATGACATAACAACCAGAGCGTCTTTTGTTTTTGTAACGTCTTTAGGCTGACAAGTCCACTGGTCGCCGGAATAAACAGCGCAGTTCCAGTCGTCAGGCACGTTCATTTCGACAAAATTATTCGCGAAAGGTTTTGCTTGGATATTTAGGCTTAACACCAGCGATAATAAATAAACAAACATCTTACCCCCCTATTATTTATCCGGCTTATCCAGCCAGACCCTGCTCACAAGGTACACAGCCTTTATATTCGACGACACAGCTACAATGATAGAGGAAAAAGCAAGCCCGTGCAACCCGAAAACATTCCAAGCGACAAAAGTAAAGTTCTTTCCTGTCGTTGAATAAGGCCGTCCTCTTTGTTCTTTATAAAACCGCACATCGCCGAACCTATGAGCCCAAGGTACGCGAACATTGCGTATATAGGATGCTCAACCTGAAGGAAAAACACCACGATGCTGGTATAAAATATTATTTCAGCGTACTTGTTCAAGATGGAAGATCGGAAATCTTTTTTAGGGTTATTTATGCCAAGGTCTTCAGCGACTAAAGAGCCCACTACATCAAGTGAGGCTATGATGAGGCTTAAAAAACCAGCGCCAAAAAGATTGTCTGTTACGATAAAGAACACTATCGCTATACATAGAATAAAATTCGCGTACGCGAAAAAGCTTCTGTTTATTTTTTCCCTCACTAATATTGGAGTTACGAATTTAAAAATATATCTGTAATATCCTCTGAGTTTAAAGTAGGT
>JAZDEK010000073.1:0-2986 GCA_043808895.1 Pseudomonadota bacterium | reverse complement strand
GACAACTGCTGGGTGAAAAGATAATTATAAATGAATTCATTGCATACGTTGATCTTGCAAGGATACAGGCATCACTTGACCCAAGATCAGCGGCGTTGGCAACATATGCGCTCTGCAGCTTTGCAAATATTAGCTCTATCGCAATACAGATAGGCGGAATGTCCATACTTGTTCCTGAAAGAAGGACAGAGATGGCAAAAATAGCATTTTACAGCATGATAGGAGGAACTTTGTCGTGCCTAATGATGGCGTGCATAGCAGGAATATTAATGTAAATAATCTCCCTGGGAAACTCGGGCTGACTGTTACATGTCTTAATCGTGAACTTGGGTTGGATATTCCCAAATATGTTGTCGTGCTCGGTTCAGGATTAAGTGATGTCTTATCCGACGTTGAGGTTGTTCGTTCCGTCCCGTATGTATCCATACACGGCATACCAAAACCCACAGTAAGTGGACACAAGGGCGTCCTTGAAATAGTAAAATACAAGAACAAAAAAATATTTGTAATGAGAGGGCGCTTCCACCTCTATGAGGGTAATTCCCCTGACGACTCTGTAAGGCTGTTAAGGGCGTTGGCTCTGCTTGGAGTTAGAACTGCTTTTTTAACGAACGCCGCAGGAAGCACAAGTTTAAAGAATAAACCCGGCGATCTACTCATACTAAAAGACCACCTCAATATGACGAACCTTACTCCGCTTTCATCCAGCGAGGGAGCCGCGCTGGGAGCAAAATTCCTGGACATGTCCGAGCCGTACTCAGAGGAGCTTCAGAAGAAAATAAAACAGGCTGCTAATAAATTAAAAATAAAAACATCTACGGGTGTATACGCCTGTATGCGAGGACCTCAATACGAGACTCAGGCGGAAGTGAAGATGTTAAAGATACTTGGTGCCGATGCAGCTGGAATGAGTACTGTCCCAGAGGTCATAGCGTTAAGACAACTCGGCGTAAAGATCGCCTGCATAACAACCATCACCAATTACGGCACGGGCGTAAAAAAAGGCAAACACCTCTCGCACGAAGAAGTAAAAAAGATCGGGCAAAAAACCGCGATAAAACTGGACAAGATATTTAAGAAGGTTCTTTCTTCGTAAATGGTAGAAAGAACATAAGTATCATTCCCGGGAAGCACGCTATAAAACTTAGCGTAAAGAAGTTAATATAACCCACACTGGCCGCGATATAACCGCTTAACATGGATGCCACACTTCCACCAAGAGTTATAAGTCCGGACGCTATGGCATAATGCGAAGCCCTAAAATCCTTTTTGCATGTAAACATCAGATAATTTATGAGCGCGACACTTGATAAACTGGTTGCCGTCATTTCAAGACCGTGCACCACTGCGACCCAATATACGCCTGGCTTGAATACAGCCAGCATAATGTATGCAACGACCGCCAAACTCTGTACAAATGTTAATATCCAAAGCCCTTTTTTTAATCCAATTTTCGCTATAAAAATACCACCAACTATTGCGCCGACTATCGCGCAGATCTTACCGACCACTCCGGATATTATGGCTATTTGGGCGACGGTGATCCCAAGCTCTCGCATTAAGAAAGGTTTTGCCATTTTAAGCATCATGTTGTCGCCGACTTTGTAAAGGATTATAAAGGCGAGAATAAGAACGATCTTATCCTGCTTTAAATAACTTAAGAACGCCTGGCCAAAATTCGTCACGACAGATTTGTTTACAGAATGTGTGTGATCCGTCTTTGAAACAGGAAGCGCAAACAAATGAAAGATAAATATACTTAACATTATTAACGCAGTTACAGCAAAACTCAGCTTCCAGCCCCATACGCCTGCAATACCGACAAGCGCAGCGCTCACAAAAAGCATTGCTATCCTATAAGCCATGACCCTAAAGCCGCTATAAAAGCGCTGTTCTGTTTCTTCAAGCTGTTCAAGATAAAAGCCGTCTATAGCAATGTCGTGTGTGGCACTGGTAACAGCCATTATGCCAAAAAGTACAACGGGATAATACATAGGAGCCATAGCGAATGTGCCTATTGCAAGCAGGATACAAATGATGGAGAGCAAAGCCTCCATTAACAATATCCAGAATCTTCTTGTTTTAAATATATCCACCACAGGTGCCCACAAAAATTTCAGCGACCAAGCAAAATTATATATAGATGTAAGACCAAAGCTCTGAAGGCTCATTCCAGACGCTACAAAAAATGTATTAGCAAGATCACCAGCCACCTGGAACGGAAATCCTTCCGCAAAATAGGTCGTAAAGATCCAGGGGCTGTTCTTAAAAGACTTAAGGTGTTGTTTTAGCTTTTCCATGCGCGAGCCTCCATCAGTTTAAGCCCAAGTCTAATTATCTCTATTTCTGGAAGTTCTGTATACTGTTTTATTTTATTTAACAGCAGTACGTCTCTGGTAGAAAACCTGTATGTTTTAAGTAACGATGGTTGTTTTCCTTTATGCCCAACTTTATCCAGCCAGTACAAGTATTTTTGGTAGGGAACTCCTCTAAAATCTTTTTGCGCAACACCTTTTTTTATATCCCAGATAATTTGGTTAAGGTCTTCTGGTATCTGCTTTATTTCAAAAAAGTTGGGCTTTTTTAATACTATGCTCGGTATAAGCTCAAGTATTCGCGGTTCATACTGTCCCGCCCACAAAGCCTCTTCCAGAGTTACTTTTCCGGCGTACGGTTTATATGCGTTGTTCTCTATAAGGCCAATGTGTATAAGTTTTCCGATGGTTTTAACAAAAGGTTGTTCCGCTCTTTTCTGATCAAATAGTCTTAATTTTTTGATAGCTTCTTTCTGAAGAGTTTTCATTTCACAAAATCCTTTAGGTTCAATTTATATTTGACGGCAAGCTGAAAAAATAATTCGGACGGCCCCTTGGCGATGTACTCAAGAATAAGTACTCTGTTCTTTTGAGGTGCCTTTAACGCTTTGGATATAAGAACATACTCACTTTCCGCTATATAACCTGAAACTATTTTACCTTTTAGTATC
>JAZDEK010000072.1:0-3704 GCA_043808895.1 Pseudomonadota bacterium | reverse complement strand
ACTCCCGCTGTTTTTTTATTTAAGATCTTTGTTCAAAAACGGCTCAAGGAATTTCTTAACCACGTCGAGCTCCTCTTCCAACGTTTTGGCCCGCCCAATATCTCCGTAATATATTTTTCTGCCGTGGATCTCGGCGTCAATGTTCTTTATATAATATATGAGGTGTTTTTTCATAAGCTTATAGGCGCGTTTCTCACCGTAGAATTCATTGGCAAGTGCCGCGTGATGCAAAATAACGTCCAGGAATTTTTGGTCTACGTGTTTTCTTCCTCCGGTAAAGAACCAAGGATTTCCGACCAGTGCTCTCCCTATCATCACGCCGTCGCAACTAGTCTCTTTTAACATTCGCTCCGCGTCCTTAATGGTAATAACGTCGCCGTTACCTATTACAGGTATCTTTACCGTTTTTTTTACGTCTTTTATAAGAGCCCAATCCGCGCATCCTGAGAACATCATTTTTGCCGTTCGTGGATGAATAGTTATGTTATCCGCGCCGTTGTCTTCACAAACTTTTGCGCATTCAAGCACATTTATGGACGAGCTATCCCAACCTGAACGAAGTTTCACCGAAACTTTTTTCTTTGTGTTGTTCTTTACGGCAGCGACAATTTCTCCCAAAAGTTTTGGTGTTGTCATGAGCATTGCGCCGCTTCCGCTCTTTAAAACTTTGTGGACAGGACAGCCTGAATTTATATTTATCTCGCTGATATAATCTTCTCCCTCTATAACTTCAACGGCCTTTGAGAATGAATCCGGTTTTGAGCCAAAGAGTTGAACTATGAGCTCTTTCTCGCCGCTCAATATTCTCGTAAGCTTCATTGTGTTCTTATGTTTTCTTGAGAGTCCCTCAACACTTATCATCTCAGAGTAAAGATGCTTTGCCCCGAACTCAGCGTTTATAACCCGGAATGGAGCGTCGCTAATGCCTGCAAGCGGCGCTGTCCACAATCTATCTAACAAAATACTCCTCCACCTTATAAGACGCTCTGGGCGGTAATTTTATTTTTGAGCCGGTCTTAATGGATACCTCACCGGAAAGTATCTCTTTACTGAATTCAGGATTGTACAAAGCTATCTCTTTAAAACTTAAACCGGAAATATGCGAGAGCTTGCTCATCGTTATGTCTTTTTCAACCTCGACGTAATAAAAGTTCATGGATTGTTCTTTTTCTATGTGACCAAATAATTTCTCTGCATACGATGTAACATAAAGAGCCGCCAAAAATTCCGAGTAAAAGTTCTGTGACGCAAATCCGAATCTTGCATCTTTATACTCGGCTACTATTTTTGCAAGGTCTTCGGTTTTGAGCTGCTTACACGCTTTTTTCACGCCACCTGTGCCGTGATTGTAAGCAGTAACGGCAAGCGACCAGTTCTTAAAAACAGAATAATTCTCTTTTAAGATCTTCGCCGCGACAGCGCTCGCTTTAAAAGGAGAGTATCTCTCGTCGTAAACATCCTCGGTGTTCATGAACTGCTGCCCGGTGCCTCCCATTATCTGCCAGATACCGCGGGCCCCTACTTTAGAGTTCGCCTTAAGATTAAAAGAGGATTCAACAAACGGGATACGAGTAAGCTCCCAAGGAAGATCATCTTTTTTAAAAACATCCTCTATGAAAGGCATATATTTCGAGGACGCCTTTACTCCATTTATAATATTGTCTTTCTGCCCCTGCTGCACCCTTACATCCTCGGAAAGAGAACTGTCTTTCGCAACGCTTCTTATCCTTTTTTCCTCGGGAGTGGACGGGATGAAGTTCTTTACTCCGCCAGCTAATTTTATTTTATCAAGCACCGCGCGTATCACTTTTTTTTCTTTGTCCGCGTCTTTAATGTCCACCACCTTATAAATAACGGAAACATCATTCCTGTCGTGTATTACGGATGTCTGATACGGATAAACTGCGTATATTTTAGCCCAGAAGAAGACCCTGTCTTTAAGCCCGGCCGGTATTTTAAATTTTCTGGATATTATGTTGTCGGGGTCTTTTAATATGTGTTTTACCTCATCGAGCTCACTTTTCTTCGCCGGCTGCAAGCTGTTCCCGTACTCAAGCGTAGGAAGGCTTATTCTTTCATCCCATGTCTTGTCGGGTTCCGTAACGGAGCCATAACAAAGAGCCGAAAATATAAAAAACAAAAACTTAAACATATGCACGAATGATTGTATAATATGAATTATGGCTTGGCTATCAATAACAGAATTCTCGGTCCTTAACAAAATGAGCCCCTCCACCATACGGAGAAAGATTAAGGCTAACGTGATAAAGTTCAAACTTGAGGAAGGAAAATATTACCTTCTGGACGAAAAGGGCGGCGCGCCTAATGACGAAAAGGACGTACTGATACGTTCACTGAGAGAAGAGGTCTCTGAATTAAAAATGTTGGTCAAAATACTCGAGAAACAGAAAAATTCTTAAAGCACCTTGGGGTCATTTGAAACAATAACTACATTCTCGCCGCTGTCACGAAAATATTTTTTTGCCACTTTAATTATGTCTTCGGCACTTACTTTCATTATCTTATCGGAGTAATTAAAAGCTGAGCTGAAACCAAGTCCGTAAAATTCGTCGAATCCCATATTCGCTGTCTGCTCGGAATAAGCCTGCATCCCTATAGCGTGCCTTCCTATAATAAAATTCTTGGCTCGCTCAAGTTCATCCTTGTCCACGTGGCCTGTTCTCACTCTGTTAAGCTCTTTACGTATTTCTTCTATGGCCTTTTTTGTTTTGGATGTTTCACTCGCGATATAAACACCAAAATATCCTGGAGCAGAGCCATACATATCAACGGGGCTGACCGTGTAAGCAAGACTTTGTTTGTCCCTTAGATTGATAAATAGACGCCCGCTTTGTCCCGATAACGCAGACGACAGTACTTTTAACGGATACCTGTCTGGCGACTTTATGTCACACGTTCTGTAGGCCAAAAATATGTGCGCCTGTTTTGAATCTTTTTTGAACGTACTCACTCTTGGGCTCTTTTGCACAGGTTCGTTAGGAACGTTAAGGTGTTTCTTGTTTTGAGTTCTCATTTCTGACACAACGCTGTCCACCCACTTTAATATGTGCTTTTTATCAAAGTCACCGGCAACCGAAAAGATCATCTTGGATGGATCAAGCATTAAATAATAGAAAGACCTAACGCCTTTTCTCGTCAGGCTTCTCACCGATTTGACCGTCCCCTGTGGATCGAGCCTGTACGGATGTTTTTGATAGATCGTCTTAAGGAGTAGCGTGTTCGCGTACCTTGCGAGGTTGTCCTCCTCTGATTTTATTTCATCTTCTATCACCTTTTTCTCAACATCAAAGTATTGTTCGTTGAACTGAGGATACAAAATTACATCTCGCGCCACATCCAACATCTTCTTTGCGAAAGGCTTCATGACCTCAATACTCACGCCCATTGAATTTCTTCCGCTGAACGCGTTAAAATTAGACGCTGTGCTATCAATAATGGCAGCTATCTGGTTAAAAGAGAACCTTTTAGAATCAAACATAAGAGTCCTGGATACAAGATTCGATATGCCTTGATTCTTGTCGTTCTCAAAAATAGTCCCGCCCGGAACTATGATCCTTATGGAAATAAGAGGAACGGTATTTATTTTTCTCATGATTATTTTCGCGCCGGACCTGTGTACTGTTATCTCTGGTTTTGATATTTTGAAGCCTTTATCAAAATTGCAAGAAGATGATCTTATCATT
>JAZDEK010000071.1:0-8133 GCA_043808895.1 Pseudomonadota bacterium | reverse complement strand
GGTTACCTAAAGATATTCTTAACAGCTGCTCTTGTAGCACTTATATCTTCGTGCAGAAGCGAAGAACCAATACCGGGACCTGAACCCGCTCCAGTGGTAAATAGACTTATATTTAACGGAACAGCCACCACAGGCGGCGACGTTAAAATAGAATTCTTTGATACTGCGTTTGAAAATATCCTTGATGGCAACGCAAAATCTGCGTACGGCTGGCAGCCTTGGTCCGAGTATTTGGCAGGAAACTTCTCGGATCATAAATCGGTAATGGAAGTTACTATAACGAACCTGAACTACTACGGAGAGACAATATCCGAGATAATATGCGCGTCTTCCGATACGAATAAGATACCTCTGGTCGCGTCCGACGGTACGACGATATTTTTTGAGCATACTGACGGGAAGTTCTACTTTTTTGACGGCCTTCAGATGTTGTTCCTTGAACAGGGAGTCAACGAAGTGATAACAGAGCTATCTATTCCCGTATCATCCCTTACTGACCCTAATCCGTATTTTAAGATGGATTGCGCCGGCAATGATGGCAGCGCCTACACAGTAAGTTTTTATACCGCCGATACTGAAGACATGAGTCACGGTATCGTTACAAAGTTCTTTATAGAAAAAGGGACTATTGAAGGGCTTATAAAGATACATCGCATAGGCGACGGTTATCATCCGATCTTTGATATATATATGTAAACGGGGGGAACGATTATTATGAAGATAAAAAGATTTTTAACAGTATTAGCAGTAGCGGTAATGTTTGTCGGTATTAACGCGTGCGGTGGCAGTGACGAAACTCCCGCTCCACAGCCTGAAACCGGTTATGACCTTTTGACCGACGACGGCGTGGGCGTTATTTTCACCAACTATTCTGCTGCAGGCTCAGCTACAGAAAGCATTCCCGCGCAGTTCAAGTTCTATAACAACAACCTCAGAATGATACTTAACGGCGAGACGTTCCCCGGCTCACAGGGTAGTCCATCGTACAAGATGCATTACGAAAAATTTAAGCTTGTTATATTCGGACTTCAGGTTGGCGATACCACAGTAGATAAAATAGTTTGTGAGAAAAGCGAACACCAAAGCCAGCAGCTTATGTTCGATGATTTCACAATATCCAACAATGGCGACATTACATACAGCGGCGTAGGGATTGAGTGGCAGGACCTAATAGATATGCAGGGAGTTCCTGTTATAGAGGATAGAGAGATTCCCTGTTCTGGTGGCGGAAAGAACTTTACGGTCAATGTATTCAAAAACTATGAGATCAGCGATGATGAGTTTACCTTGTACTTTGCTTTCAAGGGTGAAAGAAAATTCAGAGGTAAAATAGTTGTTACGGAAGAGGGCAAAAACCCGTCCACCGACGGCAGTATTTTGATGTTTGAATAAGACTTTTTACGTGTTAGACTTCCTTCCTAATCACTTTCAGGGAGGAAGATATGAAAAAAACAATTCTTTTATTAACTATCTTTGCAGCGGGTGCGTTATTTTCAGGCTGCGGCTACAACAGAATTCAGGGACTTGATGAAGAGGTAAAGGCCTCCTGGTCCGAGATACAGAACCAATTCCAGCGCCGCTATGACCTTATTCCTAATCTTGTGAACACAGTTAAGGGTTACGCAAAACACGAAAGAGGAACACTGGAAGCTGTAACCAACGCACGTGCCAAGGTCTCTCAGATGAATATCGGTAGCGATGTTATAAGCGACCCGGCCAAGTTTAAACAATTCCAGCAGGCTCAGGGAGAATTAAGCTCGGCGCTTAATAGACTTATGGTCGTTGTTGAAAGATACCCCGATCTTAAGGCGAGCGATAACTTCCGCGACCTTCAGGCTCAGCTTGAAGGAACAGAGAACAGAATAGCAGTGGCCAGGATGCGCTATATAAACGCTGTAAAAGAATACAACAAACTTATACGGTTTTTCCCAACGAACCTTACGGCAAAAATACTTTTGCGTATGGGCGTAAAACCAAATTTTGAACTTGATGATAAATCTGTTAAGGAAAATCCAAAGGTAAGTTTTGAATAATACCAAGTTGCGTTTTGGCGCGCGAGTATTTTTGTTTTTTCTGCCGTTCCTTATTTCAGCTACGGTATCGGCGTTTGATATCCCGCCGCTTAAATCCAGAGTAAACGATACCGCCGGAATAATTTCTGAAAGTACAAAAGATAGATTAGAAGTACTGCTTAAAGACTATGAACAAAAGACGGGGAACCAGCTTTTTGTACTTACCGTGGACACTGTTGGTGACGCGGGAAGTATAGAACAGTACGGTATTGCGGTCGCTGACAAATGGAAAGTGGGACGGAGCAAAAAAGATAACGGCGTGATATTTATAGTCGCCGTAAAAGACAGAAAGATGAGAATTGAAGTAGGCTATGGTCTTGAGGGTGTAATTCCGGACGCTATGGCAAGCAGAATAATAAGAAGTGATGTGACCCCGGCGTTCAAAGCAGGGAACTACGATGCTGGAATAGCACGCGGAGTGCTTTCTATAATTAAGGTTAGTGGCAGTGATTATGATGTTCAAAGCGCTGTTACGGGCACTGATGCTGCACCAAAGAAAACAGAATTCATAAGACTTATAGTGCTCCTCTCCATATTCTTTTTCGCTTTTATCTTCAGGCTCATATTTGGCGTTTCAAGAATAGGAAGAAGAGGTGTTAGTGGCAGAGGCGGCAGTGGTGCCGGATTCTTTTTGGGCGGTCTTGGTGGGGGATTCGGCGGTGGAGGATTTGGGGGCGGTGGTTTTGGTGGTGGAGGAGGCGGAGGATTTGGCGGAGGAGGTGCCTCAGGATCATGGTAAGTAAAATTGCGCAGGAAATAGCATCCGTAGAAAAGGTGACATCGGGCGAAATAGTTCCGGTCGTTGCCAGAAAAAGCAGCAACTACAGAACTGCAGAGCTTGTTGCAGCGATAATATTCGGCTATATTTTTGTTTTTATCGCGTATGAATTTAAGCACGACTCGGGAATAATATATTTCCTTTTCTATAATTTCTTAGGGATATTGCTCTCACTTTTTCTTACAAGGTTTAACGCTGTAAAACGTTTTATTGTTTCTAGAAAAGTTAAGGAGCACAAGGTTCACCTGTCTGCACTGTCAGCTTTTCATCGCTACAACGTCCATAGAACTAAACATAAGACCGGTATTTTGATATATGTATCACTTATGGAAAGGATGGTCGTTGTTCTGGGGGATGAAGGCATTAACTCAAAAGTGGATGAGTCTGTGTGGAAGAACGCGGTCTCTATAATAGTTAAAGGTATCAAAGAGGGCAATGTTGAGCAGGGTATTGTGAACGGAATAGGATCCTGCAGAGAACTTTTGAGGATTCATTTTCCTTTGGCGCCAGGAGACGTGAACGAACTGCCTAATGAGGTTATATATGAGTAAGCTCGCTGTGGTCGCTATCGGCGGTAATTCTCTCATCAAGGACGGAAAGAAAATAACTGTAAAGGATCATTACGAGGCGTGCCTTGAAACCGCGGGCAAAGTTCTTGAACTTATAAGAACAGGATATAGGATAGTTGTAACGCACGGTAACGGCCCTCAGGTCGGTTTTGTTCTACGCCGCTGTGAACTTGCCAGAAAAGAAGTCCCAATGCTCCCGCTTGATTCATGTGTCTCGAACACCCAGGGCGGCATTGGATATCTTTTGCAGCTCGCTTTCAATAATGTTTTCCGTGACGCGGGAATAAAAAAGAACGTGGCGACAGTTGTGACCCAGGTCGTGGTTTCAGCCCAAGATCCCGCGTTCCAAAACCCATCCAAACCCATAGGATTTTTTCTTACTCAAAAAGAGGCTGAAAAACATCAAAAAGAGGACGGCTGGAACATTATGGAAGACGCCGGGCGCGGTTATAGAAGAGTGGTACCGTCGCCTATTCCTCAGGAGATATTGGAGATAGAGGCTATAAAAGCGTTGGCCGAAAAAGATGTCCTTGTAATTGCAGCCGGCGGTTGTGGAATTCCTGTCGTTATCGACGACAAAGGACACTTTAAGGGAGTAGAGGCTGTGGTGGACAAAGATCACGCGTCAAGTCTTTTGGCCAAAACGCTTGGGGCGGATTATTTTGTTGTTTCAACAGCGGTTGAAAAAGTGTGCCTCAATTTTGGAAAATCCGACGAAAAGAAATTGGACTCCATGACTATCAAAGAAGCAGAGCAGTATATTAAGGAAAAACATTTTGCTCCCGGCAGTATGCTCCCAAAGGTAAAAGCCGTCATGAACTTTGTACGCGCCACCGGCGGAGTAGGCGTTATAACCGACCCTGAACACATATATCAAGCTGTGCATCTTGGTAAGGCTGGAACAAGGATAATGATCGGTTAGAAAACCTTTAATATTCTATAAATAAGAAGCTAGTTTCTGCTCAAGCACATTAAGTTGAACTACGCCTGATATCCTGTGCTCTTCTTCGCCTTTGTTAAATACTATGAGTGTTGGAATTCCCGTTATGCCGAATTCCTGCGCAAGAGTAGGATTCTCGTCCACGTTCACCTTTGCTACTTTTACTTTTGATTGCTTGGTCGCGTATTCGTCCAGTATTGGAGCCATCATTTTACATGGTCCACACCACGGCGCCCAAAAATCCACAAGGTAAACGTCGGTGGAATTCCTGACGGTTTTATCGAAATCGGTTTCATTTAGCTGTAGAACGTTTCCCATGTTACTCTCCCGTTTTTTTGTTTCCTATGCACTCGCCCAGGAACTTTTCCATCATTCTGTAGAACTCGAACCTGTTTTCTTCGTTCCTGAAGCCATGTCCTTCGTTCTTTTTAACCAGATACGGAACTTTTATACCACGTTTTTTTAAAGCGTCCACCATTTGGTTTGACTCGTTTATATTTACCCTAGGGTCATTAGCGCCTTGCGCGATCATAAGAGGCGCTGCTATCCTGTCAGCGTGGAAAATAGGTGATGTTTTCTCGAAAAGTTTTTTATCTTTTTTAGGGTCGCCCACCATTTCGTGCCACATATCAATGCCCGGTCTCCAGTACGGAGGGATCGTATCCATGAATGTAAAAAGGTTGGATATGCCGACGTAGTCAACACCACACGCGTAGAGTTCAGGGGTAAAGGTCATGCCCGCGAGCGTCGCGTAGCCGCCGTAACTTCCACCGTAAATTGCGATCCTTTTCGGGTCGGCGATTTTTTGTTCTATGAGCCATTTTACGCCATCTGAGATATCGTCCTGCATTTTGAGCCCCCATTGTTTAAAAGAAGCTGTCCAGAATTTTTTTCCGTAACCTGTGGAACCTCTGAAGTTTGGGTGGAGTATGGCGTAACCCCTGTTTGCCAGGAACTGTGTTTCGCGATCAAAGCCCCAGTAGTCTCTTGCCCAAGGTCCGCCGTGAGGATTGATGACCACCGGTAGATTTTTTGCCTTCGCTACTTTTGGAACAGTAAGGTACGCGTGTATGGTCAGGCCGTCACGAGCCTTATATTGAACGGGTATCATCTCCGCCATTTCGGATGGTTTGATCAACGGATTAACGTCGGATAATTTTTTAAGTTCGTTCTTTTTTGCGCCATATAGATAGTAAGAGCCTGGATTCTTGTCGCTGTATGTCCTTACAATAAATTTATCTTCATTTTTATTATTCGATGTGAGGTTTATTTCGACACCTTTAGGAAGCTTTGAAGATACTTTGTTGAAGATATTTTTTATTTTATCGTCAAAGAAGACCCGCTGTAGTTTTTCCGTATAGTATGATGCTGCTGTTAGAACCTTTCTTTTCTTTGAGTATGAAAGGTTTTCAACGTCTACGTCGCTGTTTTGGAAAATTACTTTTATCTCTTTTTTCTTTTCTAGATCGTACTCAACAACAACGGACTTATCTCTTCCCAGGTTTGACTCCGCGTATATGTTCTTATTGTCGAAGGTAAAAAAGAAGGGAGCGAAATAATCTTTAAACCCTATCGACATTATCTTTTTAAAATCGCTTTTATTGTCCGGGCGGTAGTAGATGTCTTTTCCGGCGCCGTTGTTGGCTATCGCTATCCTGATAACACTGTTATGGTCGGTTTCCCAGCTCGTTATTTTCGAGAAGTTCCTGACCTCAAGTCTTATTTCACCCGTTTTTATATTCAGCCTATATGCGTCAAAAAGTTCGGGGTTATCTTTATTCATTCCAATTAATATCTCGTCGCTGCTTATGTCCTCAAGGTCGTCTATTATAGAAGACCTTACTTTCTTGAACGGAGTGAGCGCTTTTATTTTTCCAGTTTTCAGGTTTACGGAGAACAGTTGATAATTCTCGTCTCCTCCAAAGTCCCTGCTGTAAACTATATAGTCGTTCCCTTTCCACATATAGCTCGCGATGTCCCTGTCCGTTACGTCCGTTATTCTTTTCCCGTCCACCAAGATATTCATTCTGGTCTTGTACGGAGCAAGCCACGCGAGCTTTTTACCGTTGGGGGATATTTCATACGAAGCATTCTCAGGATTCTTAAAAAGATCTTTGATAGGGATAAGTTTTTTTGCCTCTATGTTGCTGAACGAATTTGACGAGGCTGCTAAACATATAATTCCGAACAGCAGGAATGATCTTTTCATTTGTTTCTCCTTCTTATTTTATAGAGAGACGTTTGTACTGTTCCCATTGGGCAGAACGCGCACCAGGTTCTAGGTTTAAAACTAAAACCGAGTATTAAAGCCAGCGCCGTAGTAATGGCGCACATAATCACACCGACCATACCAAGCTTTTCCCAAAACACGGACATGTCCCAATAGTTGAAAGCCCTAACTGTATTTAGAATGAAAAATCCCATTAGTGTTACGAGTGCAAGGATCTTTAATGCTTTGCCCTTAAAAATATGCGGTATTCTTTTTCCTTTGTGGCTGAACTTGGTTACAGGAACATCAAGCATTGCCCCTCTTGGGCACAAATGTCCGCACCAATAACGTCCGTTAAAGAACCCCATGAACATAATAAAGATGAGCATAGGGTACATTGTTAGACCCAATATGGGGAACCAGAACCCGCCGATGGAGATTATAAAGACGAACGGCCAGATGAGTTTTTTATACATAATTTAGTGGTGGGAAGTGCAGGGCTCGAACCTGCGACCCTCTGCTTGTAAGGCAGATGCTCTTCCAGTTGAGCTAACCTCCCACCCAAAAGAATTCAAGAATTTTTAACACAGCTTTCTTTTTAGTCAAGTGTTACTCCTCAAACTTTTGTATATTGTTGAAGCGGCAAGACTTAAACTTGCGATAATGATTATTACAGCGCCGGAAGGCAGATCCGGCGAGTATGACACAGCCAAGCCCAGAACGGTAAACAAGACTCCGAGTACTACAGCGCCCAGCATCATTTTCCACATGCTGTTGGAATATTGTTTCGCTATAGCCGCTGGTATTGTAAGCAGCGCTATCACCAGTATTATCCCGACCACCTGAATTAAAGTTACTATAGTTACGGCGGTGAGACATAAAAGCAGAAGATAATAGAACGTGACGTTAACGCCTTTTATTTTCGCGAAATCCTCGTCAAAACATATTGCGCAGAGTTTGTTGTAGAGAGCTACACCGACGATAATTACAGTTATATCGAGCGTCATCATTAAATAAAGATCATGTTTTGTTACCATCAGGATGTTCCCGAAAAGATAACTCATAAGATCTGTATTGTACCCAGGCGTGAGCGCTATGAATATTACACCGATGGCCATTCCCGTTGACCACATGGCGGCTATAATGGTGTCCGAATCATGCTCGCTGTAGCGTTTTACGAACCCTATTATTAAAGCTGAGAGTATAGCGAACACAAGCGCTCCGTACAGCGGTGGAATATGCGTGCCGTGGACTGTATTAAGAAAATATGCCAGCCCCACGCCGCCAAGCACTGTGTGTGATATCCCGCCGCTCACAAGACTTATTTTCTTTGTAACGACATATGTTCCTATTACGCCGCAGGATATGGACGCCAGTACACCGGCGAGCAGAGCGTATTGAAGAAAAGAATTTGCGCCGAGTGCTGTTATGAATTCCATCATTTCTTTTCATCTCCGGAGTGGTCTATAAGCGAAATGTGTTTTCCTTCTATTTTATAAGTTGGATGTACGCACGTGGTCTTATCCACACAGATAACCTTATTTACGTCGGAGCTTATAAAATCA
>JAZDEK010000070.1:0-3653 GCA_043808895.1 Pseudomonadota bacterium | reverse complement strand
GATACCCGAGCGCTTGACGCACTTTTCTTCCGGAAAAAAGTCATATGATAAATTGTATATCAAGTTTCCGATAATGCCTGGGAATTCTATATGCGCTTTATCTCCCAAAAACCCTATTGGCGCGTAATTAAAAGTACGCCTTAGTTCCATGGATAATCGCTCAATCGTCAAAACAGCTTTGCGTCCGATAAGATTCGCGCTCGTCGCTCTCTTCCAAACTTTCATACCCATGGAGAACGACGAAAAAAGAGAAACACCCAAAATGCCGAACAGCGCCAACACTATCATGGTTTCTACGAAAGTGAACGCTTTTTTACAATTAAAATATCTCATAAATATCAATTGAGATTTATAGAAATGTGTTCGCCGCGCCTGCTGACAGGCAGGCTTGCAGACTCATAGAGATTTGTTGTCATGGATAATAAATTTCAATTTATCTCGCGAGCGATAGCGAGCAAGTTTCTATAAGTTTCAATTCTATTCTTTCTTCTTCCTCTTCACTAATCTTGTGACACTCACGTCTTTAACAGCCTTTCCCTGCGTCCAAGAAACGGTAAATGCCTCTTCATTCAAGTTCTCCTGCACAAAAAGGCTCTCATTGCCAAAATCACCGGCTGAAACACCGTCGCGCACAACATGCGTCCAGTTAAAATTTTCATAAGGAGGCTTAAAAGCCTCTGACCACTCGCCGGCTTCGCTGCCATTGTTTTCTTTTAACACTATGTCCTCTTCCCATATCTTCGCGTTAAGAAGAAAATTCGCGGTGATCTTGTGTTCGGCCGTGGTCAAAGAAGACACGCACTGGCTGAAAGCGCCCAGTATAAAGACCATGCCGACCGCTATCACGGCCACTGCCGCCATCAGTTCAACAAGAGTAAACCCTTTTTCCGGCGCTCGGTGTTCGGTTATCGGTCCTGGGTTCTGGAAACTGGGAGCTTGTCGAACACCGATAACCGATAACCGAGAACCGAACACCGTTCTATTATTTACTCTCATTCCAATTCCCGATGATATCATTACCGCTTTCAACGCCGCTTTTACCCATGGAATACAGATCATATCCGTCTTCATTATGTTCTCCGGGATATTTATACACGTAAGAGCGGCCCCACGGATCTAAGGGCTGTTTTTTTAAATAAGGCCCCTTCCAGCTAGTCGCGCCTGAAGGCGCCTTTGTGAGATCCCCTATACTTACGGGATATTCTCCGATGTCCACCTCGTATAGGTCTATGGCGAGCGCGAGATTAGACTCAATGTCCGTCTTGGCAACAGAGCGCCTAGCCTCATCCGAACGGCCGGTCAATTTAGGCACCACCATAGCTGCCAGGATGCCGAGGATGATGACCACAAGCATTATCTCAATAAGCGTAAAACCTTTCTTTTTCATATTCCCTCCTCCTTCATACAAACGTATTGTCAAAAGTTTTTGCTTTAAATCCTTCTATCTTCTTTGTTTTTAAAGAGTTTTGATAAAAAGACTTGCCTCCCCCTTAAAAATGGTTATTGTAATCAATTGAGGAGGATAAATCTCATGAATCAAATCTCTCGTTTTGTTATCTGGATCTGCTCACGGTTTAACCGCGAACAGATCGAGATGATCGTCAAAGAACTATCAACCGTTCTAAAAAATCGCACCAACTTCCCGTCTAAACCGAAAAACGCTTTCAAGGAACAACACCCGCGTTACCGGGATTTTTACGTCGATAAAACGCCACCCTTAACCGACAACGTTAAAAAAAATCCCAAAATCTAGATTACAAAATTCTTCTGGATGCTTATCAGGCCAAACACAACAAACCGCTTAAGCCTGTTAAAATACAACATGGCCAGCCTGTTCCTGAAAAAGAATCCTGCCCATTCTGCCAGGCGCCTCATACGTATCTGTATTACAACAACGGCCGTCAAAGAACACAACTGCGCTGCAAAATCTGTTCGTCTAACTTCCGGACGGAAAAGCGATTCCGGACAACTTCGAAAGCCAAATACTTCTGCCCGTATTGCTCAGGCGCCATGTTCCGCTGGAAAACCCGCGTAGACGTCATCATCTATAAATGTTCCAACGACAACTGCCCTCACCGCCTTAACGCTGTCAAAAAACTCAATGAGTCGGAACATGCCGTCCGCAGAATCAAATCATCTCAATTCAAGCTGTGTTACACCTATCGCGAATATCTCTTTAAACCTAACGAACTTACACATTCAAGACCGATAAGACCTAAAATCGATATAACAAAGATCCATAACTCCGGTAACATTCTCGGTCTTATCCTGTTTTTTTACGTCTCATTCGCCGTCAGCGCCAGAAAGACCGCCTTTATCCTACGCTGGGTCTTTAATATCAACGTCTCTTATCAAACCGTCTTAAACTACGCCGAAGCCGCTTCATTTTATTGCCACACCTTCAATATGCAATTCAAAGGCCCTATTGATAACATATCGGCCGGTGATGAAACGTATATCAGAATCTCAGGACAAGACGCTTTTGTATTTTTATTCCTATCGTCAAAGAATCATAAAATCACAGCCTACCATCTCGCCCATTCCCGTAAAACACTGCCTGCTGCCATTGCTGTATCTGAGGCTATTCGCACCGCAGAACCAAAACAAAAACTCACGCTAATAACAGATGCAAATCCTTCTTATGCTGCCGGTATTATGTTCTTGAACTCTAAACGCCTTGAAGAATTGCCGCCTATTGAACATCGTCAGGTCGTCGGCTTACAAAACCTTGACGAAGAATCAACCATCTACAGGCCATTTAAACAACTCATTGAACGTCTTAACAGGACATTCAAATTCCACGTTCGCCCCTCGCATGGCTTTAAATCGGACAGCGGCGCTATGGCGCTCGTTGCGCTTTTTGTCACTCACTACAACTTCCTGCGCCCGCACATGGCACTCGACTACAGAACACCCGTTGAGATGCCGAGCCTTAACACTATCTCGACCATCCAAGGCAAGTGGTCTAAAATCCTCTCCCTGGCTTCTTAATCCGCTCATTTTAAAGAACAACAACACATCGTCTTGCTCATCACTGCAAAAAATTGTCTCTTTAACTACAGACTCTGCTCAATCGGCAAATTCGAGTTACTAACGCCTCGCAAAAAACTCTAAAAACATCATCTCTGTTGTTAAAAAAATCTTCATATCAGATACCCTTGTTACGCTTATTCTTCATAAAACTTTTGACAGTATCATCCTTGGACGTTCTCAAAAAGGTCACACTTTCTAAAATCGCAGTTCTAATCTATTTTATAAATATTAAATAGATTGCCTATTATTATAAATGCGTTTGCGTAATCTTCAAAGTCGGCCATTTTACCCCTATGAACAATATCGTTTCTTTTTCTTTGAAGATCAATACAAGAATGAAAATTTTTTATATCTACACCTTCAATTACCTCTAATAATCGCATACAGTCTTTGACTCTAAAATTATTTGATATTCCATCAAGTATCAAGCTAATTTCAATTTTATCAACAGAATTTATCTTTTCAACTAACTTTAGTATTTCAGGGCAATCTTTAAACTTGGGGTTATTTTTTTCTATCTTCTTACCGCTATCTACCAATTCTTCTACTTGCTTAAAGGTTAACTGGTATAAGAACATTTCAAAGGAAGTATGTATATCCGCGACGCCTTGGGCAAAATC
>JAZDEK010000069.1:0-4728 GCA_043808895.1 Pseudomonadota bacterium | reverse complement strand
AGGCGATGCTCTATATACGTTCCCAACGGCGGTGGAAGTTACAATAGTTTTCGTTTTCCCCAAACAGCCGGAGAATAAATTAAAGATAGTTGAAAAAATAAAATTAATGGGTCCCAACAACGTTGATTCTCAGATGAGTGGTGGATGATGAAACTTAGAAGGAACAAAAAAGGCATGGCGATGCTGTTCGTGATGACCAGCGTTGTGATACTCGCTATTTTGATAATTGAATTGAATTATACGACCAGGATATCGTCCGTTGTGGCGGCAAACTATAGGGACGATACCGCCGCGTATTATCTGGCGAGATCATCTGTAAACGTGGCACTACTCAGAATAGCCATAGCAAAAAAAGCAAAAACGTTCGAGGTGCAGGGGTTTAAGATACCGCCGGCCGTTATATCTCTTGTGGTGAGCCTTCCTTTCATTTTTCCGCCGCCACCGGAGCTTCTGGCTATGAGCGGACAGGCCGAGGATGTCGGGCTTGGCGCAAAGGATATGTTGGAAAAGATCAAGAAAGACACTAATATTGCAAGTGTGGGGTATTTCGACCATAATATTGTTAGTATGGACTCAAAGATAAATATCAACATCGCGGCGCTTAATGAAGACAGCTCCACAATATTCAAGGAACAGATGAAAAATTATTACGCGTCAAAGGTCCTATCTGACAACACTTTCTCGCACAGATATCCACCCGATAAATTCGACAGGGTCCTTAACAACATCCTGGATTGGATAGACCCTGACGCGTCCTCAAGGATCAGCGGCGACGAAAATATCCTGTATCAGAAAAAAGAACTGCCTTATAAGACAAGAAGTGCCCCCATACCTTCTTTGAATGAACTGCATATGGTCGAGGAAATGGATGACGGGCTTTTTGATTTTATATCCCCCATGATCAGTGTTTTCTCTTCCGGCGGCATAGATGTGAACAAATCTGACGCGGAAATGTGGAAGAGCATAGACAGCAGGTTCACCGACGATGAAATAAAAGCGTTGTTGGAGAAGATACAGGTTGATGGTCCTTTCACAAGCGAACAGGAACTGAGAACATGGATAGGACAGAACACAAGGGTACCGGCCGGCGAGTTCAACCCGAACAATGTTCCGTTGTCTTTTGAAGAGGATAACTATCAAATAGAGGCTGTGGGACATAGCGGGAAGGTTTCAAGGAAGATAGTTGCCTATGTGTCGGACGTGTATCGAAACATGATGTTGTCCGGCAAGATCCCCGAAAAACCAAAACAAGATACTACAGGCAAGAAGACCGTTTCTTTTGTTAAGCCGTCCGTGTCTTATTGGGAGATACGTTAAATGAAGATACTGGTCCTGGACGTAGGAAGTTTTTCTATCAAGGCTCTCTACTTTGAGAAGAAATATTCTGGCTATAACCTCATAAGTTTTTCGCACACTGTTATAAAAAAGGATCCTGCTTTGAGTTCTATGGAACAGATGTTGAGTACCGTAACGGAACTTAAGAGCGAGAATAAGTACGACCCTGAAAAGACCATGGTCATATTCCCGTCTGACAGGACGACCAGCAGATTCATAACGCTTCCATTCAGGGACCATAAAAGAATAAACATGACACTGCCTCTGGAACTTGAGGAGCAGCTTCCGTTCGAATTAAAGGACATAGTTTACGACTGGTTCGTGGTGCGAACATCCGGAAGGAACACGACCGCTCTTGTAACCGCTGTTCTTAAGGAAGAGCTGGAAGTATTTGTTGCGGCCATGAAATCCGCGAAATTGGAACCCGACGTGATCACTACAGGAAGTGACGCGCTTTTAAGTCTGAGTAACTTTCTCAGGCTCGGAAAAGAACTTGTGGAAGTGGAAAAAGAGGGCATCAAGGTTAAAGAGACACAGTATCATCCTGTCCTGTTGGTGGACGTAGGCGCTTCTAAGACCACCGTTGTCATAACAAAGGACGGCGAACCGGAACATGTCAGGATAATAAATTACGGCGGCGATTATATAACCAAACAAATAATGAAGAATTATGAGCTCTCTTACGAAGACGCCGAAAGATCAAAAGTAGAGGTTGGGTATATTATCCTTGAGAGCGACTCCGGTGTCGCTTACACCGACGAACAAGTGAATTTCTCAAATGTTCTTAAGAATTCATACGATATTATCCTGAGGGACATCAATCAAACAATATCAAGCTACAGGTCAGACAAGCACGGCAATATTAACGGTTGCTATATTGCCGGCGCAGGCTGGAAGACCAGGAATTTTATCCAATACATGGCTCAAGAGCTTAAACTCACGGTCGAGCCCATAGAATATTGCAAAAATCTCGGCGTAAAACTCCCGTTCTCCGGAACTCCCGACGAGTTGACTTTTGCGAATACCGTAGGTTTTTTCCTAAGGTTTGCCGGAAAAACGAATATAAAGGGGCTGAACCTTATAAGGGACTCCAAAACCGCGGGAGCGGAAAGTCTCAGAGAGTACGTCAGTCTGTTTAAGCCCACAATAAGGAACATCGTAATAGCTTTGTTGGTGTTCGTGGTCTACGCGTTCGCGCACTCTTTTATACTAAGTATGCTGCAGCAGCGTTATAAGAACGAGGTGTTGGCTAAGATCAAAACTGTTTTTCCGGACAAGGATAAGAAAGCTCAAACGTCGCTTGTGAATAATTATCAAAAACTTGAAAAGGAAATAGATGCCAGGCTTAAGACGCAAAAAGCGCTTCTTGGCGGGGAGAACACACAACGCGCTGACTCGGCTTTCACGGCGCTTAAGGACCTGTCTTCAATGATCCCGCAAGACCTGGTCGTGGATATTCTTGATATGGATATCAACAAAAAAGGCATCAGAGTTTCCAAGGCTGTTATTCAAAAAGGCGACGATATACAAAAATTAGTGGATGCCGCAAAAAAATCCGGCAAGTTCAAAGATATCAAACCAGGTACGGTCAAGAACTCCTCGGATGGGAAAGGAAAAGAATTTGATATCACGTTTAATTATAAAGGGACGGATAAATGAAGTTTGAAGATATAAAATATCAGTTTCAGGAAAAATGGCAGAACTTCTTGGAGAATCCCGTCTTTGATAGGATGAAATCATGGTACGAGGCCCTACCCAAAAGGGAACAACGCCTGTTAAGGATGGTTCTCATCGGCGTTATAGTTCTGGTCTTTATCAATATTGTGTATTCTTTCACGACCGGAATATCGGACAAGGAGAACGACATAGACGATTCGATCGCGATAGCAAGGAAGCTGGACGACCTTAACGAGTTCATGGTCACCAACGACGCTGAACTTCAGAAGAAGAAAATCGAGCTGTCAGGCGGCAAGTACATATCGTTAATAGATCTCCTCGACAAACAGCAGACCGCCGCGTTTATTAAGTCCGACTCAAGGGTAGGCGAAGTAAAAGAGAGCCTCAAAAAAGAGGTCGAAGGCGGAAAATATTATGAAAGTGTTGCCGACGTAAAATATAGCAAGATCACCATAAGGCAGCTTACAAAATTGTTATTTGGCATAGAAAAAAGCGAGAGCATGGTGAAAATAGCGTCCATCAAGATAAACAGAAGAACGGACGATGTGAGATATATAGACGCTGAATTCCAGATAGTGGCGAGGTCGCCTAAATGAAACTCCTGAAGTTGCTTTGGGCGAAAATATACAGCGTAAAATATTATGCTCTGTTGTTCATCGCTTCATTTATTTTGTTCCTGAACGCATCTTTCCCTGGAGAAAATGTGGCTCGCCTTATATTGAACAGTTTTGGCAATCAAACCGGGATCACTATCTCACCGGAAGAACCTACGATATCTTTTTTCCCGTCAGCGGGCATAAAATTCGACTCAGCCAAGGTCAAGATACAAAATTTTCCTTATGGTTTTAATCTTGGTCGCACATCCATCGGGTTCTCTTTATGGTCATTGCTGATATTTTCTCCCTCGCTTAGTATAAATTCCGATTCTTTTCAGGGTAACGTTAAGGTTAGAATATCCGGACTACCGCTGAGCGCGTCCAGAAAAGTCGACGAGCTCTATATTAACTTGGCGGGAGACAATGTGCAGATACGAGATTTTATCAAGGCTGTTCTTCCGTTGGATATGGACTCAAAAGTGGATATTATTGTAGACGGCGTTGTAAACATGATAAACCCCATCTATTCCGACCTTAATGTTAACGTCGAGTTCGATGGCATTAATGTTAAGGAGACATCTTTAATGGGGTTCAATCTGCCGACGCTGAGCCTTAAAAAGGCAAGCCTGGTGACCACTCTGAAAAAGAACGAGGTGAACATAACCAAACTTAACATTGGCGGCTCCAGCGAGGAACTTGACCTCTCTGTAAAAGGTAAAGTCAGCATGAAAGCCAATAACGCCTATGACCTTACCATGAGGCTTAAAATTGCAGGGCAGGTGGAAGCACAGTTCGGTCAGTTCCTGGTGCTTCTGCCTCCACAGACAAAAAAAACCGACGGTTCGTACAACTTCAGGATAAAAGGAGACACAAAAACTCCGATCCCGCAGATCACGCCCGCCACGCAGTAGTAAATGCAGTTTAAGGTGTTTTAGTTTTTTAGAGCCGGCACTCAGTCGGTCTACTCGGTCGTTATAACTCCGAATTTATTTAAACTTACGGGTCTTCTATTCTGAAGCCGCGTAAGTTTATAAATTTTGGAGTTCTAACGACCTCGTGCGACCTCCCTCGTAAAGACGCCGAGTGCTCTAAAAAACTAAAACACCTTAAACTGCATTTA
>JAZDEK010000068.1:0-4954 GCA_043808895.1 Pseudomonadota bacterium | reverse complement strand
GCTATTGGGGTTTTATTCTGGGACTTTTTAGCGGCGAACTTTACTATTAAATTCCCATACGCATCTTTTTTCGTTTTTGCGCCCTCAACCTTTAGGAGTTTCTCTATAAAAGAGATGAATTCTTTATCGTCGGGAGATTCGCTTGGTATTTTGACAAGCTCACAGAATGTGTTGATCAATCTTTGGGTATTCAATTGGATCTCCTTTCTTATGCAAGGCTTTCAACAAGGTCTGTTAGGACCTTTGCGGTGTACTCCATCTCCTTAATGACAAGAGACTCACTTTTTGAATGGGCATCTCTATAACCTACCCCAAGCACTATGGTCGCTATACCGTGGCTGTTAAAATGGGCAGCATCCGAAGCTCCTCTTATTTTTGTAATATCCGGTGTAATATCGTTCTTTGTATAACAATCTTTTGCCACTTTGACCGGCCTGGAATCCGTGGATATGGAGTATGCGCTTACCGACAATTTTCTCTCTATAAATACTTCCGCTCCATTTTCCTTGGCGGTCTCTTTGAACACTCTTTCCATTTCGTCCGCGACTTTCACGGCCTTTTCATGGACAAGGCTTCTACACTCAACCTGTAATTTTGTGTGCTCAGGAACACCGTTACGGATCTCTCCTCCGTGAATTGTACCAATGTTGGCTGTTGTCTCCTCGTCTAATTTGCCGAATTTTAATTTGGAAATAGCTTGAGCAGAAGTGGTTATGGCGGATATGCCTTTTTCAGGAGCCATACCGGCATGCGATGCTCTTCCCTTAAAATCCACATCCAGCTCTATAAGTGTTGGAGCACCAATGACCATTCTGCCCCCAACGCCTGTATCCATTACGTAACCGAACTTTGATCTAATTAGTGAATAATCCAGATTCATGGAACCCAAAAGCCCTATTTCCTCACAGCGTGTGATTATAAATTCTATCGGAGGGTGTTTTTTTGCCGACTGCAGCATTTCCAAAACTTGTGTTATGCCTGCCTTGTCATCTGCCGCGAGTATTGTTGTACCGTCGGTTTTTACCACACCGTTTTGATGGTCAATGATCGGTTTAATACCTATTCCTGGTTTTACGGTATCCGCGTGACAACAGAACATTATAGGCTCGTTGTTTGATGAATTCTTCGCCTCAAACTTCGCGATCAGATTCCCATAAGCGTCTTTTTGAGTTTTTGCTCCCTCTTTTTTAAGGAGCTCATCCATGTGCTTTATGAACTCATGGTCATCAGGAGACTCGCTGGGAATTTTAACAAGCTCGCAGAAAGTATTCAGCATTCTTTGAGTGTCCATTGTAACCTCCAGCTACGCAAGTGATTCAACTACGTCAATCAGCACCTTTACAACAGTTTCCATTTCGTTTATTTTTACATGCTCATTGCAGGAATGATGTTCGTAGTATGCACAGCTTATGGCCGCTGCCGGAATACCATGAAAATTAAGGAAAGTAGCATCCGTTCCACCCACTATAGTTTGAACATCGGGTTTTATATTGTTCTTTTCCATCGCCTTGTGGACCGTCTTTACAACTTTTTCATCCGGGGATAGTTTGTACGCTTTCATAACGGTTTTCCTCTCAACCTTTATCTCTGTACCCACCTCTTTTGCAGCGGCTTTAAATATGGACTCCATTTCATCAGCAAGTTTTTGTGTTTTTTCATGATCAAGGGATCTGCATTCTGCATTTATTTTTGTGTGTTCAGGAACACCGTTCCTTACTTCGCCTCCCTGTATAACACCGACGTTAGCTGTTGTTTCATTATCGATCCTTCCAAGTCTTAATTTTGAGATCGCTTTTGCGGCTGCCAATATGGAAGAAATACCCTTTTCAGGCGCCATGCCGGCATGAGATGGTTTTCCTTTATAATGTACATCAAGCGTTACATAGGAAGGTCCTCCAACTATTATGTGGTCAAGGCCATTCGAATCCATAACGTAAGCCATTTTTGAATCTACAAGTGAATAATCAAGATTTATTGAGCCAAAACATCCCGTTTCTTCGCAACGCACAATAATAACCTCTATCGGAGGATGTTTTTTTGCGCAAAGCAGCATCTCTATTATTTCCGCAATACCGACCTTATCGTCCGATCCCAGTATCGTCGTTCCGTCAGACTTTATTATGCCGTTCTGTTTATCGACAACAGGTTTAATTCCGACACCGGGTTTTACAGTATCCGCATGACAGCAAAAACCAACAGAGTCTTTACTCGAGGAATTCTTGGCAGGGAACTTAACGATGAGGTTACCGTAAGCATCCTTTTTTGTCTTTGCGCCTTCCATTTTGCCAAATACTTTCTCAAGATGAGCAATAAATTCCTGATCGTCAGGGGTCTCACTTGGTATCTTAACGAACTCACAAAGGTTATCTATAAGTCGCTGCGTATTTATCATGCAAGACCCTCAACTATATCGATTATGACCTTTATCAGGGTTTCAGCTTCTTTTAATATAAGCGTTTCGTTGCAGGAATGTATGTCTCTATAACCTATACCCAATACTGCTGTAGGAATTTTGTGGGCGTTAAAATTAGCGGCATCTGTTCCACCCCTTATTTTTTCTGTTATCGGATTAAGCCCGTTTTTCTTAATAGCTGCTTTCGCGCAATTAACAGCGTCGCTATCTTCAGATAGTAAATATGCTCTATACAGAACATTCCTGTCTATCATTACCTCCGCCCCTACCTCTTTTGCACTTTGCTTAAAAATGGTTTCCATTTCATCAGCAAGTTTTTCTGCTTTATCCTGGTTCAGGCTTCTACACTCAACCAATATCTTTGTGTGTTCAGGGATACCGTTCCTTACCTCTCCTCCCTGTATAGTACCGACATTGGCCGTTGTTTCATCATCCAATTTGCCTAGTCTTAATTTGGCTATCGCCTTTGATGCCGCAATTATGGATGATATCCCTTTTTCGGGGGCCATACCGGCATGTGCTGGTCTTCCTTTATAGCTCACATCCATCGCTATGGTCGTTGGTCCACCTACAACTATCCTGTCCGGATATTCCATGTCGAGTACATAAGCCATTTTTGAATCCACAAGTGAATAGTTTAGGTTCAACGAACCAAGATCGCCCGGTTCTTCACAGCGTGTGATTATAACCTCTATAGGAGGATGTTTCTCGGCGCACAAGAGCATTTCTGTTATCTGAGCAATGCCAGCCTTGTCATCTGCCGCAAGTATGGTGGTGCCGTTAGTTTTTACTATACCGTTCTCAACTATAGGTTTTATTCCCACTCCCGGACTTACAGTGTCTGCGTGAGCTACAAATCCGACAGTATTCTTACTTGAAGAATTCTTTGCAGGGACCTTGACTATTAAATTGCCGTAAGAATCTTTAACGGTCTTTACGCCGTTCATTTTTCCAAAATACTTTTCAAGATAACTGATGAACTCCTGGTCATTTGGGGATTCGCTCGGGATCTTTACGAATTCTGAAAATGTACTTAAGAACCTGTTCATGTCGATCTTACTCATCTCTACCTCCATTATATTTTTGATATTAACTATTGACGCTGTTACAGCTGCTTATACATAATCTGTCCTTTCGTATCTCCTCCGAATATTTTTCTTCTATCTTTATGGGGTACTGACCGTCAAAACATGCGGCACATCTTTCTTTTCCGAATATCTCGTTCAGTCCGTCTATTGAAAGATATGTGACAGAGTCCGCTCCAAGGTGTTCCGCGATCGCGGCCTCAAGCAGGCGTTGTTCATTTATATTGAGGGCAAATTTATTATCCATTCCAAGTTTAACTTTTTTTCTGTGCGCGATAAGGTCTTCCTTAACGGACATATCTATACCGTAGTAACAGGGGTTAAGTACCGGCGGACAATGTATAGCTACATGGACCTCTTTTACCTTCCCCTTTTCTTTTAATAGGGCGACCATTCTTTTTAATGTTGTTCCTCTCACTATACTATCGTCGACGAGAAGGATCTTTTTGTCGCGTATCTGGGACACTATCGGGTTCAATTTGATCCTTAACGCGTCTTCACGGCTTGACTGTGTAGGCATAATAAAAGTGCGCGCCGCGTATCTATTTTTTATAAGGCCTTCCCTGAAAGGTTTTCCTATTACTTCTGAAAGTGAAAGTGCCGCTGGAATAGAAGTATCCGGGACCGGGGTGACTATATCCACATTTATGTTCTTGGTCAGAAATTCACGCCCCAGGACTCTTCCAAGGTCTATCCTGCTTAAATATATTGAACGCCCGTTGGATATGGAATCAGGACGCGCAAAATATACATTCTCAAAAACACAAGGAGCCACTCCCTGTTTATCTATAACAAAACTTTTTGGTTCCTCGCCTGTTCTAAAGAACATCACTTCGCCCGCGCCCACATCACCCATTAGTTCAGCATCTATGATATCAAGACACGCGCTCTCGCTGGCGCAGATAAAACTGCCGTTCTTTCTTCCCCAAACAGCCGGCCTTATACCAAAAGGCTCGCGCGCGCAGAAAAGGGTGGGCTTCCCGTCCAATATCATTCCGGCTGTAATTGAATAAGCGCCCTTTACGATCTTAAATGTTTCTTTAAGAGCTTTAACAACGTCCTCGTAATTATGATTCCTCTTTTTTATTTTTATCATTTCTTCACAGAATATATAAAGAATGGGTTCAACGTCGCAGGTTGATGAAAGATTTATAGAGCGTTCTTTTAACAGTTCTTTAACTTCGTTGTAATTGATCACGTTACCGTTATGCGCCATTATTATCCCGGGCTGACGACTAAAGAACGGCTGCGCGTCCTCTTTTCTTCCCCCTCCGATAGTTGGGTACCTTACATGTCCTATCGCGACCCCTGCGCCGGAATGGTTCACATCTTTAAGAGCTGTATCGACCAACCCTAATTCCCTATGCAGAGTAAAAGCTCCGTTGGATATTATGCCAAGTCCCGCAGAATCCTGCCCTCTATGCAGATCGGAAGAGCGTCGTGTAGGGAAAAGTGT
>JAZDEK010000067.1:0-15552 GCA_043808895.1 Pseudomonadota bacterium | reverse complement strand
TTTGTAATACTGTATAATTTTTTATTTTCTATACCAACGTCCCAACGGGGATTCTTCTTGCGAAACAGCTTTATGCTCGTTACTGATGTTCTTTTTACAAGAGGCACCATCATCCACGCCTTTTTGGCTATATGATCCGTTACACCATAATATTCCAAAGCAGAAAGCAAACAGACCGCGCATGGCTTTCCAAGAACAACAGTAGCGGTAATAAAATTGTCTTCAATGGAATAATTCTTGTCTGCCCGTTGATATACACCCTGAGCAACTCTTTCTATTATACCTTCCAATATGAGTTTCCTGAAAGTATGGTATCCCAGCCCTAATTTCCTTAAATCTTTAAAACCAAACCTTTGTTTGTTTAAACGGCTCAACGCGTGTGTATGTGTTTTCATATCTACAAAACATGACACTAAATTAGAAACGTGTCAAGTTTAATAGTGAGAAATGTTTTCTGCCAAACTTTTCGCCCATCATTTACTCTAATATATTCAATAGGTTAAGCCTAATTTTGCTTCCTAGTCACCATCAATTTTAATTTTGGTCAGTGGTAAGCTCTTTCAATATTTCAACTGCTTCCATTGCGTCCTTTGCGTAAAATTTTGCGCCGATGCTCTTTGCAAAATCATTTGTAATAACGGCACCGCCAACCATGACGGGGATATTAACGCCTTCTTTTTTAAGGTCTTTAACAACAATGCCCATTTCTTCCATTGTGGTGGTCATAAGAGCACTTAGCCCTATTACATCCGGAGTAAGTTCTTTTGCTTTCGCAACAATATCGTAGGACGGAACGGATTTTCCCAAGTCTATAACTTCAAACCCGTTGGTCTCTAAAAGAGTTATAACGATATTTTTTCCTATATCGTGGATGTCGCCCTTTACGGTCGCCATGATAACGCGGCCGTTATAATTTATTTTACCGACGTTAAGCCCGGACCTTAAAACTTCGAACGCTTTTTTCATCGCCTGAGCGGAAAGCATGACCTGAGGAAGAAAATATTTCCCGTCCTTAAAGTATTTTCCCACAGCCTCTATGGCTGGGATCATAGCTTTTGCCGCGACATCGGGAAGGGTTAAACCTTTTTCTATCGCAAGCTTTGCTGATTGAACGGCCTTTACTTCATCACCGTCTATAATTGCGTGGTTAAGAGCAGAAAGAGCGTCCTTTGGCTTATCTTTTTTCTCGACGGGAGTGTTCTTGTCAAGGCTTGAATATTTTTTTACATATTGAACAGCGAACGCGTCGTAGTTTTTTATCACGTTCATTGAATCCACAGAGGCGCGCATTTTTTCGGACGACGGATTTATTATCATGAAATTAAGTCCGGCGTTTATCGCAAGGGTCAGGAACGCCTGATTAAGGTTCGCACGTTCAGGCAGTCCGTAAGAAACGTTACTTACACCCAGCACTGTAGAGAGTTTTAATTTCTTGCCAACAGCCTCGACAGCTTTAATAGTCTCCATAGCCTCTTTTTGATTTGAGGAGAGAGAAAGAGTTAAAGTATCTATCACAAGGTCGCTGGGCTTTATCCCGTATTTTCTTGCTTCTTTCAGAAGCCACTCGGCAAGTTTTAGCCTTTCGAGCGCTGTCATTGGGATTCCTTTTTCGCTCATTGTAAGACAAATTACAGCAGCGCCGTATTTTCTTGCGAGTTTGAAGACAGAATCAGCTTTTTCTTTATCCGCGGTAGTGGAATTTATTAAAAGTTTCCCGCCGTAGGACCTGAGGGCACTTTCCACAGCCTCTATATTTGAGGAATCAACCACCAATGGAGTTTCAAAAGTTGAGCTTAGGACATGAAAGACCTTTTTCATCATTTCTTTCTGATCAACGCCCGCGGCACCCAAATTCACATCCAAAAGGTCGGCGCCGTCGTTTATCTGAGCACGAGCGGTCTCTTTTATGATATCAAGTTTTCCGTTCTTAAGTTCATCTATCATCTCTTTTTTGTTGGTTGGGTTTATTCTTTCTCCTATCATTAGCGGTGGAAGATCCGCTCCCGCGCTCACAACTTTGCTCAGCGACGCTATATGTGTGCCTTCTTTAACTTTTATTTTCTTTACGAATTTTTTCTTTTTTAACGCCGTTGATATCGCTTTAATATATTCAGGACCAGCACCGCAGCAGCCCCCAAAGATCCTTGCACCCGAGGATATCCATGTATCAAGCTGGGATGTAAAATCCTGCGGAGTAAAATGCGTATCACCAACTCCGGCGTTCGCCTTTACTACAATAGGCTTACTTGTGTATTCACCAAGGCGCGTCACCAGCGACGATATGCTTTTCGGGCCAACAGAACAATTTACGCCCAGGAACATAACATCTGTTGAATCAAAAGTTACCGCGAAAGATTCGGGGCTGTTATTAAAAAGTGTTTTTTCATTCTCGTCAAAAGTTAAACACACTCCAACCGGAAGGTTACATAGATCTCTTATAGCGATGTAGGCCGACTTTAATTCCCTAATATCGCTAAAAGTTTCAAGCGTAAAAAGATCCACTCCCTCGTCCAGAATTATTTTTATCTGTTCCTGATATATCTGTATTAACTCTTCCATTGTGGAATGTCCGACCGGTGGAAGGAGCCTACCGGTTGGGCCTATACTTGCAGCAACAAAACCTTTTTTCCCTGATTCCTTCAGCGCTTTCTTTACACAGCGGATAGCTGTTCTGTTTATCTCTTCAAATTTACCCACTATCCCGTGCTCTTCCAGTTTATGCCTGGACGCACCAAAGTTATTAGCATGAACGTAGTCGGAACCGGCATCGTAGTAGGAACGGTGTATCTTTACATAAACCTCTGGGTTATCTAAAAGCACCTGCTCAGGGCTCACTCCTTTTTTAAGCACACCCATTTTTATTAGCTCAGTGCCTGTCGCTCCGTCAGCGACCAGGTATCCTTTCTTTTTTAACAGATCGTTTATATTCATTCCACCCTACCCTAGTACCAAGATCTGCGGATACGCTATTAAAAGTATCCCAAGTATCAGCATTAAAAGTCCGCTGATGAGCTTAAATATCTTACCGTGCTTTTCTGTGAACTTAAAATGCCCCATCGTGTATGCAAAAGTAGCGACGATAATTGCAAGCGGCAGAACATAGACGACATTGTAGAGCGCTATATAAAGATATGTCGTTAGCGGCGGAAGCCCTCTAAGCGATAGTATCCTTGTATATATCGCTGGGAGCCCCACTGTACATCCAAGCTCTATGAAATTAACAAATACAGCCAGCATTATGGTCCCTATTACCGCCAAGAATTTATTCGTCTCATTAACGACCTTTCTGGACTTTTTATAAAGTTTTGGTTTCACACTTTCAGGTATCATCAGCGAGATGCCTTTTTTAAAGAAGAACAGCTCTTTTACGTTAACAAGCCCCATTATTACAGCGACCGACCCAAGTATTATCGTTATGGCCTTTGAATATCCTATTACAAGGAATATGTTCACCCAGGCCGTCATAAATAAAAAGTAAACTACGCCTGAGGCCACAACGAATGTTGTTCCAAGGAAAATAACTTTACGCCTGCTCTCGGCGTAGACCAAAAGTCCGAGCAGGAACATCAGTACCCACATCGCGCATGGGTTCAGACCATCCAAAAAGCCCATATATATAGTAAAGGTGGGAAGAGATATTGTACCCACGTTCACCTTTCCTATCATGGGGATATCGACCTCAAGCGGCGAACACTCAGTCTTTTCGCCCTTAAGCCTTTTGATCTCGTTTATTATAGAGGCACAAGTATATTTCTGCTCAAAACCAACAAAACTTTTATCGCCCACAAAGAATGCAGGCACTCCCTGCAGAGCCACTCCGTATTCTTTTGCCACAGTGCCAAAGAATTTAAGATTATCTCTGTTCTTTTTTATCTCATATTGGTCTACCACAAGGTCGGGATACTGCTTTTTTAATTCATCCAGGAATGCGTGCGCTTTTTTACAATGAGGACAATCGTAGGCGTAGAATAAATAGAGATATATCTTTCCGTCAGTAGCGGTCTTATATATCTCAACGTCGGGAGTAGAATCCTTTTCTATTACCTGCTTAACCTCTTCCTTGGAAAAAGTGCCATCCTTTACATCACACGGAGCTTTTTTGGTGTCGTTACCAATTGTGCATACGCCGGCATCCTGAGCGCTCAAAGCGCCGAACCAGCAAAGCACAAAAGCAAAGAAAAGTTTTTTCATAACAACAACTCCTATTCAACGCCGTACAATACCAAAGGCCCCTCTACGGGAGGAACGAAATTAGTTATAGCTTTTGCAATAGTCTCTTTTTCAGGGCGCGAAAGCGCGTAGAAAGTGTGTCTTTGATAAAGCTGCAGCCCACCGCTTTTTAATATACTTTTTACCCTCGGCGCCACCATCTTTGGATTTTCATTGACGCTGTACATGACGAGATCATATTTTCCGAACGTTCCCCTGTTTATCAAAGAATTGTATGCGGCATACGGAAGTTTTTGGACCTTTACGGCAAAACCTGCCAAAGAAAGTTCCTTTATAAGTTCACCTGTAACAAGAACAGCCTCGTAGGTATCAGGCACAAGCAGAGAGAGCGTTAGTTTTTCGGCCTTTATCTTTTTTGCCTTCATGTACGCTTTCACGATCTTTTTGGATCCCCTTGGGTCATAGACCTGAGGAAGGAACTTCTCAGGATAAACAGTACTTGAATAAAGCGCGCTGCTGCTATTGACCACAGCGTCGGGTCCGAACGCATTATTTGCTATCTTGCTCCTGTTGACGCCCATAGCAAAAGCTTTTCTTACATCCTTTGAATCAAATACCTTTGAGCTCGGCGTAAATATCAGGTACTGATACGAGTATACCAGCCTCTTAAAGACCTTAAAGTCACCTCTCTTCTTATTCCCTTTCTTTAACCAAACGTAATTCTTATAAGGCATCCTGAATAAAAGTGATATCTCTCCCTTTGACAAACTGTTTTGCCACAGCGACGCCGGCAAAAATCTGAATAAAAGTTTATGGAATTTTGAGTGCGATTGTTTCCAATATGACTTGTTCCTTTCAAGTATTATCTGCGACCTTGATTCCTTTGTGTTCCAGAGTTTCCAATCCTTAAAATAGAAAGGGCCTGTACCGACCGGATACTCCAGCGCCCACCCGGCTCCGCCGGTAAAATAATCCGCCCTTACAATATAAGAATACCTGGCGAACATTCTTTTAAACCTTTCAAACAGCCAATTTTGAGGGTCTTGCACGCCTTTAACGTTGTATCTGAGGGTAAATTTAACGCTGCTGCCATCCGACATGGCGGCCACTCCGCTTATTATATAAACGTAAGAAGAGAGCGTGGCAGATGCCTTCAGCCTCAATATAGAATAAACAACGTCCCGTGGAGTAAGCTCTATCCCGTCGTGGAAATATATGCCTTTCTTTATTTTGCATACGACGCGCATCTCAACATTTGACTCAACATCCTCTTCAAAAGAACTTACGTGACAGGACGAGACCAGGCCTTCTGTGACATTACCGCTCTCGTCTATTTCGTACAGTGTATCGTATATCTGTCTGTTTATGTCGTCCAGGTGCTCAGGTGTCCTTTCATGCGGATCAAGCTGAGTCATCGACGTTATGTCCTGCTGGCCGGTGGAAACGATCACGCTTTTCTCCGCGGCAAAAGCGCCAAAACACAGCAGAAATATAAAAAGAAAATTTATCATCTAATCAACCACTCTCACCCGTAATTATTCTTGCGCCTCTTCTCTTATCAACGCCGATGAATAAACAACTTTTTTAGCCCAGCGTTTATCCAACGCTTGAATATAATCCGTAAATTCGGACATTCCTCTTGAGGAGAGAAACCCCTTTTTATAGTCGACGAAAGCCTTGTCCTTGGTACTAAGTCTTTTAGGCTCGGTTCTTTCTTTCACCGCGAACAAACATGTTCTTCCCGCCACATCCCTTTTATAGACCTTGCCCTTTGCAAGACTGAAAGCCCACAACACATCGCTTGCAGACGACGAGCGCACTTTGGATATAGAAGGCGATTTTCTGTTAAAAAGCTCTGTGTCCTCTATTTTTGAGTTCAATATTCTTGACGCTGAAGAAATACTGCCGGAATTCGCGGCTTGGGTTGTTTTTGTTCTAAACAACTCTTCCGCTTTCTTACCGGCTAGAATAATTCCCGCCACGTTTTCCTTAGCATCTTCAAATTTCATGACCTTATCGCCTTTATTAAAGTCGCTGTTATGTTGAGTATAATAATTTTCGGTCTCTTTTCTTCCGGCTTCCGAAGCCAGAAAAGTTTTTATATCCTCTCTTTTTACCTCTGCAACACTTTTATTATCCCTTTCCACGCAGGTAAAAGAGAGCTTGGTCTTTTCATTCTCCATTTTATAAGATGTAAGGATCTCATCGTCGTTGGCCTTGGCAGAATTAACGATCGTATCCCTCATCTTTTCACGCACCATATCGCCGCGCTGCATATCCTCGAACTCCGCGGGTTTCAGCCTGTTATAGGATAGCAGGCTGTTGTAATACTCCATACTGAATTTTCCGTCTCTTTGAAAAGCGGGTATTTTTGAAATTCTATCCACAAGTTCAGTTTTTGAGACACCAAAACCGTTCTTCTCAGCGTCTGTAAAAACTATTTTTTCACTAACCATTCCTCTTAGTACCTGCATCTTGATATTTAAAGCGGAAAGTATCTTTTCATCAAAATTAGGACCCAGTTTTTGTCTGTAATTCTCAACCACCATGCTGTATCTTGTGATGAAATCCGTTAGTTTTATAGGCTTTCCGTCAACCTTTGCAGCCCAACCGGCTCCGCCGCCACTTTTGGACGCGGAACCAAAGAACGCGGTTAACCCGACGATAACCACGCCTATAATTATCGTTACCAGCCAGTGTTTGGAATTCTTACGAAGTACGTCTAACATAGTAAACCCCCTCTATTAGTGCTATGATATTGCATAACATACTGTTTTGATACTAACAATTTAAAAAAAAATTCTGGATTTTTGAGCAGTTAACGTGAATAATAGCTTTTGTTATCAAGGAGGGTTCTATGTTTAGAGGCGCCAGGTTTTTTCTTATAATATTGATATTCTGTGCCGTAATTTTTGGGTTCGTCGGCGGTGCGGCGACAATAAGCATGGTGGAGGCAAAACCGACCGATAAGTACGAAAAACTCTCCATGTTCACAAAGGTGTTACACCTTCTTGAATCAAGTTACGTCGAGGACGTAGAGGTAAAGAAACTCATATACGGTGGAATAAAGGGAATGCTGCAGGAGCTTGACCCTCACTCGGCGTTCCTGAACCCCGAAGATTATAAGGAAATGAAAGAAAGCACCACGGGCGAATTTGGCGGCGTGGGCATAGAGATCACAAAAAAGGACAACATAATAACCATTATATCCCCGATAGAGGACACTCCGGCATGGCAGGCGGGATTAAAATCCATGGACAAGATCGTAAAGATCAACGACGAGTCCACTATCGATATGGAACTTCAAGCCGCTGTTTCAAAAATGAGAGGAAGTCCGGGAACCAAGGTAAAACTGACCATATCAAGAGAAGGTGTTCAGAAACCAATAGATTTTAATATAACGAGAAAGGTAATAAAGATCGTCTCTATAAAGAGCTCTCTGCTCCCGGAAAATTACGGTTACATAAGGCTGTCCACATTTAACGAAACAACAGGCGCGGATCTTAAAAAAGCCATCACAAAACTACTAAAAGAAACTGACAACAAAAAGTTAAATGGGTTATTGTTGGATATGCGAAACAACCCTGGTGGACTTTTAGACCAGGCTGTGGCTGTTTCTGATGTGTTCCTGGATAAGGGAATAATTGTGAGCGTAATAGGAAGGGAAAAGGACAAAAAAATAACCGAATATGCAAAACCGGATAGCCTTTTGCCGATAGATGTTCCTGTTGTTGTGCTTGTGAACCAGGCATCTGCAAGTGCCGCGGAAATTGTGGCCGGGGCATTACAAGACAACAAACGCGCGGTAGTTATAGGGCAGAAAACTTTTGGAAAAGGATCTGTCCAGACGCTGGTAGAGCTGGACGATAAATCGGCCATAAAATACACGGTAGCAAGGTATTACACGCCTAGCGGAAAATCCATACAGGCAACAGGCATTGAGCCCGACATAACGGTACTCCCGATCGATCCAAGGGTGCTCCAGGATGAACTTTTGGTTGAACAGGACGTACAGGACAAATACGGCGAGGTAAAACTAAAAGGACATTTTGAGAACGCAAGTGGGGACGAAGACCCCGCGACAAAATCCGTGATAGAGAAAATATACGAGAGAGCTGAACGCGGATTTAAGAAAAAAGAAAAGAACCAGGACATAAAAAAGGTTGTTGACCTGGATTACGATTATCAGGTAAACCAGGCTTATAATTACTTGAAGGTGTACGCTATAGCAAAATCCAGGTAGGTGCTAATTTGAGGGCAAAAAGAGCCGTTTTGCTTTCTGTACTATGTTTCTGTGTGCACGCGTTTGCCGACGACCCTGCTAATAATACCGCCGATGTTGACCAGGAATTACGCGCCCTGTTATGGGAACAACCTGCCGACGTAAAGTCCGCAGTAACTCAACTTTTTAAAGGCGTGGACGTTAATAACGCCGCGGGCGTTACTTTATTAATGCTTGCCGGCGCAACAGGCGACACCACTGCGATAAAATATCTTATAGAAGACAGTGGAGCTTATCACGACGCTGTCGGGATCGTGGGACAACCTGGCTTTACGCTGCCCGAACCAGAAGCAGGCACCCCTGACCCAATGAAAAACCTTAAGGATATTTTAGGGTCGAATTACCAAAGTTATTTGGGCGAATTCCTTTATAAAAGGGTCCAAAACGGAATTTATATTTGCGCTGAAACCAAGAACAGATACACGGTTGTCACTTACATTGTGGTCGGCGGCTATGCGGACATACTTGATTATATATTTAAGCAGATACTGACGCTACAAAACGGAGTGGAAAAACTATCTCGCCTGATCAACTATCAGGACAATACCGGCTGGGCTACTATCTTGTACGCGGCATCGTATAAACATAAAGATGACGAGACGGAAAAAGAAAAGGAACAGCGTCTTAGGATATTCGAAAACCTTATAAACAACGGTGCTAACACACAACTGACCGGTAAATTCAACGGGAGCAAGGAACTCGACCTACTCGGGATATCGTCACAGTACGGCCACGTTGGAATAGTAAGGTACATAAAGGACAGCTACTTTGATCTATTAAAAAAAGGGAAGATATGGGTGATAGAGGCAAAGTTTGGTACAAGGGACAACATAGAGACCAGTATAACGGAAGCCAGCGACGTAACAGAAGACCCTGAAATTTTAGCCGAACTCTCAGCGTGGGAAAAAACCCTACCGCCTAAAAAAGGAACTTTAAACCTTAGGAGATAGCAGCCTTTTTGTTGTGAGGCAGGAAGTTCTCTTCAGTGACAACTTTTTTTCCTGTTTTTGATTCCAGTTCCCGTCTTGCTCTTTTAGCGATCGCGCCACCTTTTTTACCAGCGACCTTGTTGGGTTTCATTCCGACGGCGTTAATACTTTCAGCTATGTGACGAGTAGAAAGTTCGGCAAGAGCTGTAAATATAAGTTCAGCTTCTGTCATGTGGTCTCTAAGATTTTGAGTTTTTAATCCTTTTAATTTTTTGTGCTTCTTAACGGACACCTCAGACCACTCCTTGTGGATGATGTTGGTTAAGATCGCATATTCACTTTCTTTTGTTACGTCGTGTGTACTCCAGTAATCAGTCAGCTTGTTGCGTGTTTCTTGCCCCATCATTCTTTGCTGTATCCACTTCTGGCTTCTGCCGTGCTTTTGCCAATACTCCCTCGCTCTGTCCAAAGAACGGGCTGGATCCGCCATGTCTTGTATTCGTTCATAACCGACTTTTGCAAGCCACAATTTAATTGGTTCAGCCTTTGGGCTTGGTACAGATTGGATTAAACGCAGTAATGTCTCAGGATCGGCCACATCAGTTAAATACTTCTTGCCATCCATGGCCACCAATTTCAGTCGGTTACATTTTGTAACCGACTGACTGCCCTCATTCCTCAGGCGATTCTTTAATACTTTCCAATAGTTCCTAGCAGCCTGATAATCTCTCTGCTGAATTAAGACCTGAATTATGTCCACTACAGAAAAATACCACTTTCCTTCTTTTTCATCATAAACCCTGCGAATATTGTAATCTTCAAATACGGCTAGTGATTTTTCCATCATTTTCTTGTCCCTCCACCAAATTGAAATACAAGTTCCGTGCCTTGTTGCAAGGCTTTATATTCGTCAAAACCCGTTTGGTTTTCATACAGGTATGTATGAAAACCAAACAACAGCACCATAATGGTAATTGTTTATCTTTTAAGTTTGTTAGTCAACCAATGTACTGTAACGGGACTTATTTATTATCTACTTTTTTTCTGTATTCCTGTCTCCATCTCTGCTTATGCCCGTCTTCAGATAGAACTCCATTTCTGATGCATCCAATCCGAGAGATGTAAAAAGTTCCATCAGCATCATGAAAAAACCGTCGGGCGTTTTTATTTTAGAGGAGCCCATAACATAAGCCTGGACAGGATATATGTCAGCAAGAGCAAGAGTGTAATTTGCTGGACAATTTTCTTTTACATTATTCAGCAAGCCTTCAGCTACTACCTCAGCAAAATCCACTTTACTACTATCATTAACATCAGCCGATGAAGAAAAATATTTCGGTAATACAGAGTATATGAACCAATCCATTTTTTTAGTGGCAAGGCCACAAGCGTCATTGCCTATCTCTACACCAAGATCTTTAAGAACAGCATTAGCGTCTTCACGAGCCTGAGAATCTATACTCGCTTCTGTTACGTTGATAGCGTCGTTTGCAAAGTTATTCATCCAGACATAAAGAACTTGCCCCTCTTTTATTCTGTCACTAGATGAAACTTTATATTGTTTCCCTGCAGTTATGAAAAACTTGCTTAACTTCATACTTGCATCATCATCCCACTCACCCTTTTTCAAGATTTTCTCATACTGGAATCGGTAATAATGGAGTGTTTGATTTATTACAGCTGCTTCCACCAATTCATCTACTGACACATCTCTAGTCACTATTCCTCCCAGTGTATTCTGTACATTAGGATCAGCTTTTGCATCGGTAAAGAACTTTTTATACCCTGCAATATCCTCATCCGTAGGAAGCGTTGGCTCCTTGTCTTGCCCGTACGACACAGCCGGTAGCGCAAACATCAAAAACAAAAATCCAAGTAAAAGTTTCTTCATAAAAACACCTCCAAAAAGTTATTTATTTCTTAATTGCCCTTTCTATTTCCATTTTCTTTCCTTTCTCTACGGCTTGTCTTATAGCCTCTTCCGTAATACCTGCCTTGTCCAGAACGTCACGTTTTTCTGCTCTAATGGTATTAAGCTTAATCTCGCAGCTTACAGGTGCCAAACTAACTACTTTACCCTTTCTGCTTTCAGACATGTTCTTTGATGCCAGAGCGGCAACCAACTGATATGCACCTAAAATCTCGGCCGGATTCTCACGAACGTATTCCATATAGGCGTTAAGACGAATATCACCTAATTTAGGATCTGTGAAATAATCCATATCAAGGTCAGTTATACTTCTTTTAAATGTTTCAAACCTTAGCTTAGCCTTAGCTCTTTCTGTTGAACTCAAAAGCTGAGTTTTAACATTATTCTCGGTCACCATCGTTTCTAACTCTGCACGGAATTCTTCTTTACCGTTTATTAGCTCTTGGTTTCCTTTTACCATCTTAACGAAATTAGGGTGTGTATAAATAGTATATAAGCTTACAACAATATTTTTTGCGCTTGTGGATTCTTTAGAATTCAAACCTTCTTTTAGCCACGTCTTCCCGCTTTCTGATGTAAGTAGAGGGAGACCTTCTATCAATGCGCTAGGACCTTTCTCTATAATATCTCTCTCTATCCCGTCCAGACGTGATGTTAATTGATCAGCTTCCCGCTGATTAACAAGGCCTGGATCAATGGTGATGCCGGATATTTTTGCGATATCTTCCAGTTCACGAATATCCTCGTCATCAATATAGTGATCCACCGAACCTTTGTATAAAGTGTTAATAATCTCTGTGCCCGCTTCTTTATCGACCTGAGCTATTACTCTCAATAAGCCTTTAGACAAAAAATCTATCAAAATGCCCTCTAAGTCGTTATCGGTAACAAATGCTGAAGCCTGTTCTTTGTATTCCGGTATAGAAGATTTAAAATTTTCTACGTAATCTTTTGGCAGTTCAAACCCGTCAGGCATATTAACTTCTTTGGCGACAGCATTAAGTCTGCCTAAATTCTTACTGTCTTTGTTATCTTCGAATTCCGATTTTAAACGAAGCGCTATGCCGACACCTTCTACTGCATAGTTTTTGTCAAGTATCATACCCTTTAAAAGCCCCATATCCAAAAATTCTTCCAACAAAAGATCGTAATCTTCGTGCAGATCCCGTGCCTCTCTGTAAATTGCCCTCATAAGGGCTTCTTCTGGACCGATTAATGCGGCCTCGCGTTCGGAATCTTTTCCTCCCATACTTAACCAACGGCCCAAATCATATACTGCATCCTCGGTAAGTTTGTCCGGTCTAATGGGGCGTAATTTTATACCCAGGTCATCCACTAGTAAGTATAATCTGCCTGTGGCAGCTGCTCCATAAGGCTCATAAAAATCCCACTCTTCATACTTGAACGAAAGCAGTTGAAGCTGTAGTTTTTCCGCTATGCTTTGCGCAAGAGTTGGGTTTGTTGAATGTATTTCAGCCAAACCGCTACCAAGCAAAAATGTAATGTCGTTAATGTTGAACCACATCGCCGGCCTGCCCTTATCAGACTGGTCGCCGGGAAGAGTATTAGGAGAACCTTTTATTATATTAGTGTAATAATGAATCCTTTCTTGAGACAACAAAAGCTCTTTAGTCTCTTCTTTATTTTCGTAATATTTCCCCCTGTGTCTAACGACATTATATAATACTCCGCCTTCATTTGTTGCCTCTGCAGCAACTATTTGTGGCCAAGACACATCATCCAGTTCTACTTTAACAGTACTGGCATTATCAATGATCCCATCGGAACGCATAGGCACAAAAGACTCTTCAAGATCGCTGTCAAGTATTCTAATCATGTCGTCCTTTATTTCAGCAGAAGCAACAAGCGTATGAGAGATTGCATCATAAAATTCCAGCCTTTTTACTATTCCTGCAGGATCAGTTTGCATAATAAACGATGTGTAACCTTCCTGCCCGTATACTGTATATGTCTGCCCTTTTGCCTCTGACACTTCCGGCCTTATGGAAAATATGTCCACAGAAGCATACTCCCCCGACTTATAAGGCTTAGCGTCAAAAGATACCAGGGTATGGAAACCTATAACCATAACGTCAATATCGACATTATACTTCCCATTTTGTTCCTTAATAGTCAGCAGACGTGGACGCAAACCATAATCGCGAGAAACTGTTATCACTCCATCTTTATCATCTAAGAAACGTATGATTTCATCATCACCTGCAGCTATGTTTATTGTAACGGGCATATCCGTTTTTTTTATGGCTGAAAAACTTATTTGTTTTCCAGTTTTGTCTTTCATTGTAACAACAGGGCCTTCTGGTCCCGCCGCAAAAACATTTGAGCTAATAAACAAAGAAACTAAGAACAAAAATCCGAATAAAAGCTTTTTCATAGACACACCTCCAAAAAAGCACAGTATATAAGTATGCAATATTTGTTCCAAAATACAACTGCTTGATTTAATTGGTTTTTATAAGAATCGTTTAAAAGCCAAGGTGCTCAACTTTTACGCGACTTGTTTAAAGACTAAACACCTATATTGGTCTGGATAATGGATATCAACTCATCTGTGTAGCGTTTTATTTTGTCTTCGCTCTCGCCCTCTATCATTACACGGGCGATGGGTTCTGTGCCGGAGTATCTTACGAACACTCTGCCCTTCCCGCCGAGCTCTGTTTTTATTTCTTCCATTCGTTTACTAAAATTAGGGATCTTTTCGAACGGCATTTTTTCCTTCACTTTCACGTTCTTTAATATCTGGGGGTAACGCTTCATTGAGTTCGCTAACTCGCTCAAAGGTTTCTTTGCTTTAAGCATACAGGAAAGCACCTGCAGCGCCGCGATTATGCCGTCCCCCGTTGTTGTGTGGTCCAGGAATATTATGTGGCCCGATTGTTCGCCGCCGAAGTTATATCCACCGTCGCGCATTCTTTCCACAACGTATCTATCGCCCACCGCTGCTTCAACAAGATTTATGCCGTGCTCTTTCATTATGACGCCCAGACCAAAGTTACTCATCGGTGTTACAACAACCGTGTTCTTTCTTAGCTCGTTATTCGCTTTAAGCTGAATAGCTATCATGCACATAATAGCATCGCCATCCACTATCTTTCCTTTCTCGTCGACCAGTATTACCCTATCCGCGTCACCGTCGAGAGTAATTCCAATGTCTGCCTTATGTTTTTTAACAAGTTCAATTGTATTTTCGGGATGCAACGCACCGCAGTTATCGTTTATATTAACACCGTTCGGGTTATCTCCGGTCATCACAACATCAGCGCCAAGTTCATGGAATATTGTGTAGCCCACATCTGATGCAGCGCCGTTTGCGCAATCAAGCACTACTTTTACGCCCTCAAGGGTAAGTTCCTTTGGGAAAGAACGTTTGGCAAAAACTATGTACCTGCTTTTGGCGTCCGTAAGGTCCATTATCATTCCAAGGTGCTCAGGCGGCGAGAAACCTTTCTTAAGTTCGTCCGAGAACATCAAGGATTCAAGTTTTGCCTCGACCTCGTCCTTAAGTTTAAATCCGTCCTTATCAAATATTTTTATTCCGTTATCTGTGTACGGATTATGCGACGCCGAAATAATTATCCCGGCATCCGCCCTCATGTCCTTTGCAAGGAATGCAATTGCAGGAGTTGGGAGCGCGTTAACGAAAAAGACATCCAGGCCCATGGACGTAATCCCAGCGCCTATTGCCATTTCCAGCATGTAGCCGGAACTACGCGTGTCGCGTCCTATCAATATTTTTCCTTTGTGTTTTGCGGTTTTATCCCTGAACAAATACGCGACAGCTCTTCCAAGCTCCAACATATTTTCCATTGTAAGCGGCTCCTGATTTGGAATGCCGCGTATGCCATCGGTACCGAATATTTTTCTTTTTGCAGTCACTTGTAGTTTACCTCTCTACGGTCACGTTTATTTTCTTCGGTTCAACGGACACAACACCTATGCCGTCAGGCAGTTTTATTACAACATCCTCGTCGGTGCTGCCCGGAGCGTTGAATGAAAGGTCAACGGTCGCTTTTATATCGCTGGCCGTTAATTTTTACATAAGGAGTTTTGCTCCCGTTACCGTAACATTCACATTTGACGCCGCCACTTTTATCTTGCTGGACGCTCCCACAAAATTAACCTTAATGCCATAAAATTTCTGCGACACTACAAAAGGGACAACATCAATGTAGAGGGTAAATTTATCCCGGGACGTGTTCTTTATTTTTTCCTTATATTTT
>JAZDEK010000066.1:0-2358 GCA_043808895.1 Pseudomonadota bacterium | reverse complement strand
TCTCTATTCCCAATTCATCCATAAAAGCGTCGACAGCTAGTGTCTGCACCTCTACCCTATCACCTAAATCGGATATTTCTCTCGAAAGGTCCACGGCAAAAGCAGGAATCTTTTTCTTATAGTATGCGTAATAGGTAAGAGATCTTCGTTGTTCTTTATATCCAGTATTATTTGAGGCTGTTCTGTAGTTGTACAAAACAAGTCTTATTTTCTTTGTTGAGCGGTTCACCGTCTTTATTACTTTATTGGCGATCTTTTCCAACTTTTTATCGTCTATCATTACAATAGACCCTTTCGTCGATGTCTCGTGAAGGTTTACGACCATATCGGATTCCGATATCAGCTTTTTTATCTGCTCCACCGTCTTATATTCATACGTTGTTCCGTTTTCTTCATCGAAAATCCTGTTCATGTCCACATTAATGAACCTTTTGTTCTCTTTTATGGCTGGCGCGTTCGCATCCGGTACAACTATAAGATTGCCTCGTTTAAGTTTTACATTTGCATATTGTCTTGCGGCAAGATATCCGGATGTTTCGTTGCCGTGAATGCCTCCTATTATCATAAGGGTTTTTCCGGGTTTTTCTCCTTTGATCTTATACACCGTTAATCCCTCTGACATTAAAGATAAACTTAAGAACAGAACAAAAATGCTTAACAAATATTTCATGCGTCCTCTCTCCGGAGCAAAACCTCATAAAGCGCGAAAGAAAAAACAGCGAACGCTATATAATAACTGGTGGTCAATACGCTGTAATGATTTTGGTCGCACCACGCCGAGAATAAGATACCAAGCCCTGAGGCAAAAAATCCCGAGGGAATATAGTTTGTCGTTCTTACTGAACTGATAAATGCCGGCACCAAGCTTAGTCCGGCGGCAACCGCAAAAAGAGATATAGGCCATCTTGCGTCACTGTAATCTATAAATACCAGCCAAAGTACAGGCGCCAGCACAAATAAAATTACTGCCGGGATAAGTGCAGAAGGAATTAAGGCCGCGCAAACAGCACCCGCCGCGAACATGAATATCTGAAGCAGAAAATATCTATTCATGTCACTGAACGAGCCTTGATAATATAAAAGTATCTGGGAAAAAAAGGCCGCGCATAAAAAGAACACAACGCCTCTATTTATGGACGGTATATATCGCTTTACAGACTTTACGTGCCTGACTAGATAAAGCGCTAAAAATAAAAGGAAAGTGAACGCAGCTAAGGCTTGAAAGAAACCTATTCCGTACAGGCTGCCGGAGAATGAGCTCCCGGCCAAGACAGTGGAGCTCGTTGATATTACAACGCTGCCACCCTCCATAAATATTTTAACTTTCATATAATCAACATCAAGTCCGGAATGTAAAAATTTGTTCTTTAGTTTGGCCGGATCCGTTGTAATGCCGTCCGGATCATTGGAAGCGATAGTAAAATTAATTCCCTCGGCGGGTTTGACGGACAAAACATTTTTAAATCTTTTATTGAGAGTATCGTACAAAATAGGTTCAACACCGGCCGGACATATTTTGGTCGTTACAAAAGCAATAGTCCCATTGGTAATGCGTCGCCCGATATTCTCAACCTGTTTCTCATAAATATAAGTGGCTGTACCTGCATTTTTCACTCCATCAGTGAAGACAACGGTCAGATCATACTTTGGCAACAACGCTGAGCGGCTGTTAATGATCTTTATTCTTTTCAACACATCGTCAGAAATGAACTCGGACCAGAACTTATACGCCTTTCTGTCGGGAACAATATAATGCACCTTGGAATAGGCCGGAAGTTTTGAGAGAACATCGGCCATCCCCATAGGAATATCGCCCATAACGAGCACACTCTTTAACTGTGCCGCCTGCATAAGGAGATAATAAAAACTCAGTTCATGTTCATTCTGGAACGGGTACGTGTACATGGAACGCGCGCCGTTCTCCATGAACGCATAATGTTTTGTCTCTTGATCTTTACTAATAAGTACATCAACCTTTTTTGAATCCATTGAATATGTACCAACGTTGTCGTAACCGCTTTCTACAAGCTGAAGGCGGGATCCTCCAAAGAAAACAGAGGAACATATAAGAACAACAACTGCGGAGGAATAGTGTTTACCTGAGAGGTACAATACTGACAAAGCAACAAATATAATGGCGCAGATCCTTGAGGCATAAGCCACAAAGATTCCGTCGGTCAGGAATATTCTCGCGAGTATGCCGCTTAAAAATATCCCGAGTATAAAATAGACAACGGCGGACCTTCTACCAACAAGAGTGAACCCGGTAATAACATATATGGACGCTATAACGAACAGCATCTGTTTCGCGCTTATATTCAACAGCCCTGTCCAATATATAGAGGCGATAACAACAGC
>JAZDEK010000065.1:0-2782 GCA_043808895.1 Pseudomonadota bacterium | reverse complement strand
TAAGACCAAAATCTGTAAGCGTTATATCGCCCTCCAGGTAATCATCCTTTACGGAGAGTTTTTTATTAACAAAAGCCAGCGCCTCAAGATGTGAGAGCGCTTGTTCATAATCTTTTTTTGAGAGAAAGACCCTTGTTATCTCTTCCATGGATTCAAGATAATAAACGGATGTGGGTTCTATAGACTCATACTCTATCAGCGCTTTGTCATACCTTTTGAGCATCATGAACATTCTGCCCTTTCCAAGGATGGCTAGATCTTTCAACTCCTGTTGAACCGAACTGTTTTGCGCTTTTATTATGTTGTCGAACAGCAGCAGCGCCTCTTTGTACTTTTTGGCGACACCAAGGCATCCAGCCTTTAGATAAAGTGCTTTTAAATAATAGGCACTGGTCGGGTCTATTTTGGACGCGAGGCCAATGGACACGTCACACTTTCCATTATGCAACGCATACTTTGCCGTCGTATACAATAAGGACTGATACGCCTGCTCCGAAGAATTCTTTACATCCTTTAACTCCAAGAGCACATCGGCAAAAAGTTTTTTGTCGTCGGTGGTTTCGGCTATGCTCACCAATCTGTCCATGGCGTTAAACGTTACGGCATCCTGTATTTTCCCTTTAATGACATCCTTAAAAAAATACTCCGCTTTAAATAGATCACCGTTAAGATACGCCGCCTCGGCTGTCGTAAATTTAGATTGTCTATCCACGTTAACTCCGGCGGTGTACGCGAAAACACCCCCGGACGCGAGAAATACTGTTATAAAAAGGAGCTTCATCACTTTTCGATATTCTCTGCTATCGTGTCCTCTATTCTTTTATCGAACGCCAGCGCGGGCCTGTTCTTAAAAGAAGTGAAGATAGTCCCGATCTTGTACCCTGTTACATCCAGATAGAATTTTCTGGAATCAGGCACAGTGAACTGGTGACGTTTTTGCGTTTTAACTCTGTAGTCGGAAAGGTAATCAAAAACGCCGTCGCCGTTACCTGAATAAACCGCGCTTACAATGACCTCGTGGTATCCCGGTGTTATAAAAGCGTCGTACACGGAATATTCGCTCCTTCCTGATTTATAAAGGTCATAATCTGAGAAAACCTTTTTACCGTCCAGAACATACGTAAGACTTATAAGATTGTACCTGGCACCCATGTCGTTCTTATGCTTTATCGAGAGATAGGAGAGCGGCGTGTCCGCGGAGAATTTGTCTTTTGTGGTTTCTATAAGTTTTGACTTGGCGTCGGTGATCCTGTCTTTCATGAACTCTATTTTCTCTTTAAGCGTCCTGGCGTCCATTGCCTTTATAACGCTGAGCTCTTTTGGGTCTATCTTGAACTTTGATGAGTTGTCTACTGGTGTAAAGACCTCCACCGGTTTTTTTACGGATTCGCTCCTGATCTTTGTTTCGATAGGTATCGGCTGTTTTTTCTCATCGGCGGGTTTATCCTGCGCGTACGCAGTCCCCGCTGCCAGAGACATGATCAGTAACAGTTTAATACTACATAAATTTAACATAGTTAGTTATTCCTTTTACCACCTCTGTACGAGAAAGTAATCTCTTAAATCTGGACATAGGCACCTTTAATTTTGACCCTTCTGGTATATTCGTCTGTCCAGTAAAGACCTTCTTTGACAAAGCCGGATTGTACGCTCTCAGCTCGTCCTTGTCTACGTCGAGTAGAAGTTCAATCTGCGATATGCTCATCGGTTTCATTATCATTACCACGCCGTAATTCATCGGTTTGGTGCGGTTTATATCTTCAAAGAAATTGTCCTTATGTTTTTCTATGAACAGTGCAGCAAGGAATTCTGCGTAAAAATTCTTTGACGCGAACCCGAAATTATCGCCTTTATAATTCTTGATCACCTCAGCAAGGTCCTTTGAGCCTGCAGCGGCAACCGCTTTTCTCATTCCTGTTCTTCCATGATTATACGCTGTAACGGCAAGAGGCCACTGTTTCCACAGTATATTATAATTATGTTTTAACATCTTGGCCGCGGCATAAGTTGACGCCACAGGATCATTCCTCTCATCATAACCTTCGTGTATCTTGAGGTACTCTTTTCCCGTCGCTCTCATAAACTGCCATACTCCGGACGCTTGTTTATGGGAAACAACTGTCGGGTCAAAGTACGACTCAACGAACGGAAGTCTTGTAAGTTCCATCGGCAGTCCCTCTTTCTTGAATATCTCTTCCATTTCCGGAAGATATTTGCCGCTGTAATAAAGGCCTTTCTTAAAACTCGAGCTTTGGCCGCCTTGTACTCTCATTCGTCCCGGACGTGCAGCGTCTAAAAACTTATCTTCACCTTTTATTGAGCTGAACTTAATACAGACGTTCCTTTGCAGGTCGTCCGACAAATCTCTACACTCCCCAACATAACTGTTTAAAGATTTAAGGGCGTCTCTATATCTTTTCTGGGCGCTGAGCACCCTGCTATTTATTATTTCCTGTTTCAACGCGTCAGACAGGTACGTAATGTTATCTATATCGGATGTGTTTATCACTTCGTAGATCGTATAAGTGTCACAGTCGTGGATTATAACGTCGCTTCCATCGTAGACCGCGTAAACATCTATCCAAAAATCAACGGCCTTTTCTATGCCGTTCGGAATATAAAAATCTTTTGTGATCTTGTTGTCGGGAGCATACCTCGAGGTATACTCGCCCGAGTAACAAAAACCAATAATACTGCTAATAACAGTAATCAGAGATAGGAACCCCAAACCTAACCCCCCGAGAGTTAGTCCTCTACAAAATTGTCCAGGATTTTCCTTTCC
>JAZDEK010000064.1:0-10296 GCA_043808895.1 Pseudomonadota bacterium | reverse complement strand
TCTTTGCCAAATCTACTCCAATCGTAGTAATTTGTTCCATGACTCGCTCCTCCTTAATTGTGATAGTTTCGCACACTGTTACGATAAACTATCCTGGCTCTTTTTGAAGCCTTTTTTAGAGGAGCGGGTCCATACCATTATATATTTGTTGCCGTGCTCAATAATGTAATTAACAGTAATGTGCCAGTCGGGAAAAGCTTCCATTTGTTCTGTAAAAAGTTTTTTTACTCCAGCAACGTTAGAGGCCAACCCAAACGGAGCTATTCGATTAACATAGTTTGGCGCATACAATTCATTTACAACTTCTAATCTTTTTTGATTTATCACTTCTTCATAAAGACGATATAAAGGGTTTTCCTTGTCGAACATAAAACCTCCTTAAAAATGCAACAACGTTTCCGGCGGGGCTAGAAGTTTCCATTCAGGATTTGTTTTATTTATTTTCTCGCCGCTAATAACTTTTTTGTAATATGAGAGATAATTTTCAGCCATAACGGATGAGGAGAATTTTGTCTCAACGTATTTTCTAAGTTTATCCGGGCTGAACGTGTTGTGTGTTCTTGATACTGCTTCTTTGAGTTCGTTAAAGTCTTTGCATAACAGCCCCGTTTCTTTTGTTACAAGTTCGGGCAAGCTTCCATAAGCGGAAGAAATAACAGGAAGCCCCATAGCCATAGCCTCTATAACTGCAAGACCGAAAGGCTCGTGCCAGCGCACGGGAAAAATAAGAGCGTCCATTTTTCTCAAGAGTTCAATTTTCTTTTTTTGGTCGACCATGCCAACTGAATGTATGTGCCTTGAGAGGCTGAAAGCCCTGCCGCCGGCGACGTAGAGATGTTTCTTGGTGGATCTACAGACTTCCATACATTGAGCCAGATTTTTTACTCTCCAGCTTGCCTTGGCGAGGAAAATAAAATTCTCCCATGACTTCCACGCCCTGCTCTTAAAAGGATATTCACTTAGATCAAGACCGTTATAAACAAACGCACTACTCCCGTGATTTTCTGCGTGTTTTTTTGAAACGAACACCGTGTTCACAGGATATTTTTCGCCGGGCTGGCCGTTACCGTGCACAGTTAAAATATAAGGATACTCTATGTTCAAAGAACTTGGCTCAAATAAATGTACAACATCCACACCGTCGGGAATAAGGTCCGTCCAATCTTCATGAATTCTAGGAATTAACTTTACCCCAATATCATCTACAGAACTTTTCGCGTTACCTATTAGAGAGACCTGATGTCCCCTGGCGACAAGTTCCTTCATCAGCCAATACAAAACTCTTTCTGTACCGCCGTAAGTTTTTACGGGAATTATCCCAGAGTGAACGAATGTTATCTTCATACGAATCGAGTGACCTCTTGATAATATCTTTCATCAGCACCCAGGCTGTTCTTTATGAACGTTTGAGCTTTTGTGCCTGTATCCTTCATGTATTTATTATCGGCAACAAGTTTCTTAAAACATGAATAAAGCATCTCTGGACTATTACCGCTGAACGCGCAATTCATTCTCACAAGGGCTTCAGCCTCGGGAGAATTGTAATAGAATGGTCCAAATACTACCGGCAATCCCATTATCGCAGGCTCCATTACGTTATGGACACCGGTGGAGAAAGCTCCGCCAACGTACGCGATATCACCCATCTTATAAAGTTCGGCCAGAGCTCCAACCTCGTCCACAATAGTTACACGGGAACATGTAGCACCGTTCCTTATATCCGATAACCTCACCGGAGAAAAATCCGCGAACAAGTTCATATAATTTAAAACCCTTTTTTCGTTTGGCTCATGAGGCACCATTACAAGGTTAAGGTTAGCGTGGTCTTCCATTATATTTATGAGCGGAACGATTATATTCTTATCGTCGTTCTCCCATGTGCTGCCGCATATAAGGGTCACGCCATTTTTATACTCGTCTAGGGCGGCTGGTATTTTTTTATTAACGTTACTTTGATCAAAAGCCCTGAACGCGACCTGATCAAAACGAGTATCGCCCATTATTTTAACGTTCTTATGTTTTGGGGATGTTATAAGGAACCGTTTAAGGTCGCTGTCGGAGACAACACCAATAAAATCAAAAGCCATGTATATACTGTCATAAAAGGATTGTCCTATGAAGTTGGAATATCTTTTTGACGCCCTGTGAAGCGTTCCGTCTATAAGTATAGAGGGAATATTGCGTTCTTTTGCTTCCCAAACGATATTGGGCCATATATCGAACTTAACAAAAACAATAACGTCCGGTTTTATAAGATCAAAAACTTTTTTTGAATTAAAATATGTATCTAGTGGCAGGTAATCACAGAATATTATCTCGCTTATCCTGGAAGCCGGTCTCATCGCTGAAGGGCTAAAATACGTAAGCACTATCTCTACGTCGCTCGGCCTTTTCTTTGCCAAAAGCCTTATGAGCGGTTTTGCCTGTTCCATTTCTCCAACGCTTGAAACATGGAACCATATCCTTTTTTTATTTTTCTTTTCAGGTAAATTTTGTTTATATCTTTTCCAAAGCCCAAATCTTCCCAAGAACGCTTTTCTTACTTTTGAATTAAAAATGGAGTTAACAACGAACGATACATACATGATGTTCACGAACACAGCTGAAAATAAGAATCTCTAGAAATTCATCAGCCACGTCTACATGAATCCATTACCTTATCCAGGACCATCTCAGGTGTCACATCGTTAAGACACGGACGTTTACCAGATCTTATGCAAACACCCTGCCCATTCTTTGAACACGGTCTACACCACATGTCAATTTCTACTACGCGCGATTTGGGTCTATGAGGGTAACATCCAAACTCATAAGAGGTCGGCCCCATTATGCTCACTACATCCACCTCTACAGCCTCGGCAACATGCATCATACCGGTATCATTTGCGACCACAAGTTCACACATTGAAAGCGCGGCCGCGGATTCAGCAATGCCAAATTCCCCTGCGAATGAATGAACGTTATCGTACGATCTCGCTATGTCGGCACAGAATGTATCTTTTTTCCCGCCGACGATTATTATATCAGCGCCTAGTTCTTTTGTTATGAGTCCCGCCAGATCTTTAAAGTTATCCACCGACCAGCGCTTTCCAGGCCAATGAGCGCTTGGAACAAATCCAACAAGTTTTTTCTGCCCGAAGTTCTTTATCTTAACTAACATAGCCTTTTTGACACGCTCTTTTACGTCAGCTGGAATAAATATCTCCGTACCTTTACCGTCGTAGAATACACCAAGCCTTTTTAAAGGTTTTATATATTCAACTATCTGGAGCTCTATTCTCTTGAACACGTTCAACTTTAAATATATAAGCAGAAGTCTCTGGAGCGTCCTCTTATTAAGATAAAGTTTTTTTACACTGGGAGTGAGCATACATATTATAGTGCTCCTGATACTCCTGTGCGCGTCTATTATCACATCATATTTGTTGGACTTTATTTCCCTTAGAACGCGAAAAAGTTCACCAATACCGCCGCCGCGGGAAAGATACATCTTTTTATCTAAATAAGGGTTCCATTCAATTACGTCCTTAAATTCCTCGGCCGTTGCAAAGTCTATTTCAGCGTCGGGGAATTTCTTCCTTAACACTCTTGGCATGGCGGTCGCCATGGTTATATCACCCAGAGAACTAAATCTTATTATAAGGATACGCAATGTTCACATCCTATCGGGAGATCGAACGCCCATAATACCAAGGCAAGCCTTGATAGTTTCTTTCGCTTTGTTGACGATATGGAGCTTTGCATTCCTTTTATTCTCGTCTTCAACGTCTATTATCTTTTCCTGGTAATAATATTTATTGAACACTTTGCTTAGGTCCAGAACATACCTTGCAAGTATAAAAGGCTCGTGCTCAACGCGGGCTTCCTCTATTTTATCGTCCATGGAGTAGATCATCTTCAGCACTTCAAGTTCCAGGCCTTCAGGAACGTAATGCTTAACAGCCGCACTTGTTTTAAAACCGGCTTTGCCCAGAATACTGCAAGCCCTAGCGTGAGTATATTGAACGTACGGCGCTGTTTCGCCCTCAAAACTAAGGACCTCTTCCCACTTAAACGTTATGTTCTGTATTCTTCTCTTGGTTATATCGCCGAATATAACAGCTCCAACACCCACCATTTCCGCTACTTCTTTTTTATTCTGAAGCTCAGGATTCTTTTCCTCTATGGCTTTTTCTGCAAGCTCCACTGCTCTGTCCAAAACATCTTCCATAAAAATCACGTTACCTTCACGGGTAGACATTTTTGCGTCAGCAAGATGGAGCAGCCCAAACGGTATATGTTTACACTTTGAATACCAATCTATTCCCATAAGCTCCATTACCTTAAAGAGCTGCTTGAAATGAAGTTCCTGCTGATGAGCGACAACGTACAGCGATTCATCGAACTTAAATCTGTTCCATCTGTCAATGGCCGCTGTAAGATCGCGCGTGGCGTAAAGAGTGGCGCCGTCCGTTTTTTTCAGAAGCATCGGCGGCATATCATATTTTGAAAGATCCGCAATTATCGCGCCCTCACTTTCTTTGGTGCCTATTTTCTTATCAACGTCCTCTATTATCTTATCCGTTTTGCCGTTATAAAAACTCTCGCCCTCTATGTTCGTAAAACTTACTCCAAGCCTTTTATAGACCCTGTCGAACTCTTTTATGCTTATGTCCCTAAATCTCTTCCAATACGACAGCGCTTCTTTGTCCCCCGCTTCCATTTTTTGGAACCATGAGCGGGCCTGTTTCTCCAACTCGTCATTCTCGTCCTTGTGATAACTTACATAGATATCCAAAAGATGCTTAATACCGTCTTTTTCAAGTTTCTTATCATCGCCATATTTTTTGAAAGCGGTTATCAGTTTTCCGAACTGCGTTCCCCAGTCACCGAGGTAATTAATTCTGGCCACGTTATATCCGCAGTGTTCAAAGATGTTCCCTATTATGTTCCCTATCGCTGTTGAACGTATATGGTGGAACGCCAGCGGCTTCGCTATGTTCGGCGAGGAATAATCTATAACAACTGTCTTCTTGTTCTTCTTTCTTTGTTGGGACGGATCGAACTTGGCGCACAACTCATAAAGTTTTTCTGTATTAATAAAAAAGTTAACATATGGACCGACGTTCTTTACGCCGCTTATGCAGGACTTTTTATCAAGGGAACCTAAAATTTTCTCACTGAGTTTTAAAGCGGCGTCCTTTGGATTAAGCTTTAGTGCTCCCGCGAGCTTAAAACACGGGACCGAAATGTCGCCCATATCTGCATCAGGCGGAGTAGAGAAAAGGGACATTACATCGTCGGCGGCCAGGTTGAACGAGCCGGCGCCCACAGCAGCACCCGCGCCCACGTGGGCATTCGCCTCACAGATAAGTTTTGCTGCTTCTTCTCTAAAAAACTTCAATCCTGGTAACTCCTCAATATTTTCTCGGCGTCCTTGACGCCCTGTTTGACCTGACTGTCAAATCCCGTGTACCACGGCGTTCTATTCTGGTAAATAGTATCGCCTTGTTCAAGATTAGTAAAAGACTTTGAAAGCTCGGATTCAAAATCCTTTGATAGCGGATTGGGATACACGAAATACTCGAGCTGCGACGATAAAGGTATTATTTCACGCACAAGGTCTATCATCTCCAGCGCCCTTTGTTTGTACAAGGAATTCTCCACACATGAGACCCTTATTATCGCGTTAGTGCCTATAAAAAAGTGCCTTACTATAAAAAGAGCTTCCTCATCTATAACAAGCAGCCACCTGTTCATTGCCTCCGGAATAAGATCGAACGGTATTTTGATATAGATGGAGAAGAGCTTAATGGTTTTGTCTTTATATTTTTGTTTTATCCTGTCCTCTATAACAAAGTTACTGTGTGGGAGCTTCTCGCGCTCAAGTTTTTCGGAAAGCACCTTAAGGAAAGCGTTCCGCAGTGTATAAACACCGTCGTAGGGGATACTTATACCGTTAAGGGCTCCTAGTATTATCTTCGCCGCGTAATTAACAGGCATATGTTTTCGCGCCGTGCCGGAAAGCAGGAATATCACTGAATCAAGTACCCTTTCCTGTTCCTTGGACAACTTATGTTTCTTATAAAAATGTGTTAAGCCGCGACCGAAAAAATGCACTTTATTCTCAGCGTCCCTAAGAGCCTCAATAAGATCTTTCGGCAGATACTCGTAGGAGAAATTGAAACGTTTCCCTTCATATATAATACCAACAGGCTCGACGGAATTAAGGAATAGACCCTTTAATTCCTTGAACCCGGCATATTCTGAAAGGTTAAAAACTGGGAGTTCGTAGGGGAAAAGCCTTATGCCGCCCACAGAGACTTCGTTAGATTGACGTTCATTTACAATAGAAACACGTAAACCTTTTTTTAAAAGCATTGAAGACGAGAAAAGCGGCACCAACCCACGACTTTTAATGGTAACAGACATTAAAGTTCCTCTTCGCTTACGATCAAAACATCTTCACCGAATTTATTATACAACATTGAGGTAAAAACACCCTGCCCGCTTTTTACGCCGCAGCTTGGGCTTCTGTCTTTAAGTATAGCGAGTATCTTTTTAGATGTGTTCAACTTCTTTTCTATGAACTTCTTTGAGGCGACTTCCACTTCTTTCAATACTTCTCTGTTCTCGTCGGTAATGGGGTCACGTGGAGTAGGAAAACCCGCCTCGATCTCGGGGCATACCTTAACTTTATTGCCCTTGAAGTTCTTGAACGCCGTTTCCGCCCTGTTTGAATATTTATTTCCACCGTCGTATCTGACATTTTCACCCAAAAGGCATCTTGAAATTAAAAGAGTATCAAACGGCGTGGAAGAAAGTTCATGGGCGACCAAAGGATACAACTCATGCTCCGTTTCATGAATTTTGGTTTCAAGTCTTTGTAAGCCATCAGGAAGGGTTCTTTCTGGCACAGAGATCTGTTTTTGTTTTATTATAGGACCGTTATCAAGTTTATCGTTAACGTAATGTATAGTTACACCCGTGGTCTTAACTTTGGCGTTCCATGCTTGAAGTATGGCGTCTTTTCCGGTAAAAGCCGGCAGCAGCGACGGGTGAATATTCACAACTCTTAACGGATACGCGTCTATGAACTCGCTTGGGATTATTCTCATATATCCGGCGAGAAAAATATAATCAGGCGAATAATTTTTAACCGCCGTTATAATGGAATTTGCGTCCTTGGCGTTAATCAAACTCACAGGAATATTATTTTTCCGCGCAATATCCATAGCGGGACATTCTTTGTCGCAGATAAGTCCCACAATATTGTAGGAATTGAATTTTTGAGACGCCTTGATGAGCGCCTCAAAATTACTCCCGCGTCCAGAAGCAAAAACTATGATCTTCATAATTTAAATTTATCGATATCCGTATAAACGACTTGGTTCATCCTGTCGCGCGCAATGGTACCTATAACACTTGCGTTCAGCGATTTCTTGGCAAGAAAATCTATCGCTTTTTTACCTTCGTTCTCAGGCACCACTATTATGTAGCCTACGCCCATATTGAACACTCTTAGCATCTCTTGGGTATCAACTTCGCCCAAACGAGCCATGAGCTTAAATATCGGTTTAACATTTATGTTGTTCAAATTTATTTCTGCGCCAAATCCGTCGGCGATAACACGCGGAAGGTTCTCTGTTATTCCACCGCCTGTAACATGGCACATGGATTTTATATTAAAGCCGTTATCAAGCATTTCAAGTATCGGTTTAACATAAATATGGGTCGGTGTTAAAAGAGCCTCGCCTAAAGTTCGCCCAAGTTCCGGGAACACATGGTCAAGTTTAAAGGAGTTCATCTCAAAGAATATCTTTCTTACCAGCGAGTACCCGTTGGAATGAATGCCCGATGATTCAACGCCTATAATAACGTCCCCATTATTAACATTTTTACCGTCTATTAGTTTTTCGCCGTCAACAACACCGACCACAAAACCCGCGCAGTCGTACTCACCCTTATGATAAAAAGCCGGCATCTCGGCGGTTTCTCCACCCACAAGCGCGCAGTTAGAATCTTTGCAGCCCTTTACTATTCCGTCCATAATGGATGACGCAACGTCGACATCAAGGTTACTCACTGCAAGATAATCCAAAAAGAATAACGGCTGAGCGCCGTAAACAAGGATATCGTTAACAGACATTGCCACAAGATCTATGCCTATGGTGTCGTGTTTATTCGCCATAAAAGCTATTTTAAGTTTTGAGCCAACCCCGTCGGTAGAAGAAACAAGCAAAGGTTTTTTATATTTTTCCCAATCCACCCTGAAAAGCGACGCAAAACCGCCGATACTATTAACAACGCCTTTTGTATGCGTGGAGCGGACCTTGTCCTTAATACGCGATACAAATTCGTTACCATTATCAATACTTACGCCCGAACTCTTGTATGTTGCCATGTGTGGACGATACCATAAGCGTATTAATGTTAAAAGTGTTTTGTTTTTCGGTTTTTGCGATATATAAGAGGGGCTATGAGCAAAGAAATTCTTATAACAGGTGGGGCCGGATACATAGGTTCGCACACCATACTTGAACTTATAAAAACAGACCACAAGCCTGTTATTGTAGACAACCTGTCCACAGGACACCAGCAGTCGGTGCTGGGCGGGACATTCTACAACTGCGACCTTTCAGACACTGAGCAGCTTAAAAAGATATTCGCAAAACATAAAATAGACACCATTATGCACTTTGGCGCGAACTGTTATATTGGGGAATCCGTTGTTAACCCTCATAAATATTTTAAGAATAACGTCGGGAACACAATTAATCTTTTAGGCGTGATGCTTGAGGCTGAAGTTAAGAAAATTATTTTTTCATCTTCAGCGGCGATATATGGAAATCCTGTGCAACTCCCCATGGATGAACACCATCCTCAACACCCATGTAATCCATACGGAATGTCCAAATTATTTATTGAGCAGATAATAAATACGTACGAGAACGCTTACGGAATAAAACATATATATCTGAGATATTTTAACGCCGCTGGAGCCGACCTTGAGACCCGCATCGGCGAGGATCATTATCCAGAGACACATATCATTCCGCTCTTGATACAAACGGCGATGGGAGTAAAAAAACAGTTCACTGTTTTTGGGGCTGATTACAACACAAAGGACGGAACATGCATACGGGACTATGTTCACGTTGGCGATGTTGCAAGAGCACACATAAAAGCCATGCAGTATTTGGACCAGACAAAAACAAGTAATGAATTTAACCTTGGCTACTCAATAGGCTACAGCGTTAAGGAAATAATAAACAGGGTCGAAAAGATCACGGGCAAAAAGATCCCGGTTGAATATTCCGAACGCAGAGAAGGTGACCCTGCGGTACTTATCGCAAGTTATGAGAAAGCAAAAGATATCCTTGAGTGGGAACCTCGCCACGATATAGATTCAATAATACAGACCGCGTGGGACTGGTACAAAAAATATCCAAAAGGTTTTAAGGACATTAAACAAAGAGGACATACGCTTGAACGCGAGCTCGCATAAAGCTGTTTTCTTGGACAGGGACGCCACTCTTATATTCGACCATGGATATATGAAAGACCCAAAACTTGTAGAAGTGCTCCCCGGCGTAGAACAGGCGCTCCAGATATTCATAAAAAACGGTTTTAAACTTTTTATCGTCACTTGTCAGTCCGGTGTTGGCAGAGGCATGATGACAATGGACGACGTAAAAAAAGTTAACGAGCGAGTATTGGAACTTTTAGGAAAGGACACTTTTATCGATATCCTCATTTGTCCACACAGCCCGGAAGATAAATGTAAATGCAGAAAGCCAGGCACGTTACTAGTGGAACAGACCGCGAAAAAACATAATATCGACTTAAAAAGTTCTTATTCCATAGGCGATAAGGTCAGCGACAAGGAACTCGGTATCAATATGGGCGGCACTGGAATAAGGCTCGGCGAGAACGGCATAAAGAATCTTCTGGACTCGGCAAATTATATTGTGCATAGAGGGTAAAATGGATTTCAAGCCTTACCCATATAAAGACGTCCCCAATTACATCCAAATAGAGACCAATATTATCTGCAACGCGAAATGCGATTTCTGCACTCAACACAAAGTAACTCGTCGCCCTATTACAATGGAAGATAGTGTTTGGAAAAAGATAATAGACGACACACGCGGGCGTGGAATTACTTATCGGCCATTTCTTTTGAACGAGCCTTTTACAGATAAAAGGATGCTGGATATTTGTAGATATATAAAACAGGACAAAACTGCGAAGATAGAATTTAACACTAATGGAGCGCTTCTTACTCCTGAAAAAACGGACGAACTATTAAAGGTC
>JAZDEK010000063.1:0-4618 GCA_043808895.1 Pseudomonadota bacterium | reverse complement strand
TCTTTGCCAAATCTACTCCAATCGTAGTAATTTGTTCCATGACTCGCTCCTCCTTAATTGTGATAGTTTCGCACACTGTTACGATAAACTATCCTGGCTCTTTTTGAAGCCTTTTTTAGAGGAGCGGGTCCATACCATTATTTATCTATTATGGGGGATATCAAGGGGGCGGTTTAAGCCCCCTTGAAGTTTTTAAGATGGCATTATACTACGACTTAAAAGTTTTTAAGGATGTCTATTCGCTAATACTCAAAATATTTGAATATACGCAAAGTTTCCCCAGAGAATATAAATATACATTAGGTCAGGATATGAAGCATGATGCCATAGTTCTGGTTCGAAGTATCTATCGTGCGAACAAAGCCCAAAATAAGACGGAGTACCTTGAAGCTTTTCTGGATGATTTTGAGATATTCAAAGGCAGAACCTAATAGTAAGGAACCATAAGCCAACCAAAGCGGAAAAGGAAAAGTTTTTGAGTAGTATGAACTCCTATCTTGGTATTATGAGGCACTATAAGACGTATTGCCTACGCAAACGTATTATTATCAAAAACCTTTCGGGTTGGTGGTGGAATTATGTCTGCCTCACTGGCGGCGTAGGCAAGTTCTCATTAAAACAAAGAAGATTAAAATGACAGCATTGCTCTCATTTTTAATAATGAAATTCTTATTCACATTGTAGTGACATTGTAGTATAAACAATAATAGTGAAGATTATTAGGTTTGATTCAGGCAAGAATGAAAATCTGCAAAAGGAACGGGGCGTTTCCTTTGATGTGGTTATAGAGAAAATATCGAAAGGTGATCTTCTGGACATTCTTATTGGGAAAGGGAAATATAGCCACCAGAAGGTTTATGTAATGGAGATCGGGTGTTATGTTTATATTATTCCGTTTGTGGAGACAAAAAGAGAGATATTTCTGAAAACGATAATACCGACCAGAAAACTAACCAAGAAATATTTAGGAGGACGTGAAAAATGAATAAAAAGACATTAAAATTGAACAAAGAGGAAAAAGCGTTACTTAAAGCGATAGAAAATAGCGAGAAGGTATGGTCCAGCGTTTCTAACGGAGAGAAGAAAAAACACATAAAGTATGCCAACAACACTATCGTTAAAGGTAAAAAAGACAAATTCTTGAATATAAGGATAAGCTCCGAAGAACTTAATACTCTGAAGAGCAAGGCTGAAGTAGAAGGTATGCCGTATCAAACTATGGTGTCGAGTATAATCCATAAATATATAATGGGCATACTGATAGACATTAATGCGATCAAACCATTGTTTAAGTCAAAGTAATGCGCCCAACTTCTGGTCGTGAAATATACTATTCCCGATCAGTGTCTTTATAGTTTTTTGCGAATCGTAATATAAAGTCGAACACTGTGATATGGCGGAAATATTCCTGGTTGCTCTCGCGGCGGCTTGATGGGTTGAACAGCGACTCAAAAGTCCATGATGTGATAAAGTTCCTGAACAGCCATTCAGCGGTGCTTATTTCAAGGGTCATTGGAAGGTACAAGCCTTTTTTATCGCTTTTGTGCCTGTCAAAATTAAAATCCCAAAAATCACCGTGAGTTCTGTATATAAGGTCCTGTTTCTCGTATCTGTACGGGTTATATTTATATGTGCTGTTCAAAAGTTTTTTTATCTTCGCGAAGACATCAGCCTCTTTTTCAGGGAGTTTTTTGCCCGAAGCGTACGGTATCCATATCCTTGAACGCCGCATGAACGTGCTGTGTATGTCCATTGTGATCTTAAAATCCGACGGGAATACATGGTCGTCCAGGAATTTCATCGTGATCTTGTTTTCTTTCTCGATCTTTTCGCCCCTGTACCACGGAAGGCTTTTTGATAAATGATGGCCACCCAATAACGGGAACACTCTTTCTCCGGTTACGGATGTATTCCTCATTAGATCTATTCCGTTCCCGTTGGAACGGGTCTTTTCTATTCTACCCACAGGGTTTACAACAGGAATGCCGCAGATATTCATTTTACTTATTAAGTCCCTGATCCCTTCGTCCCAACACATTGAGCGCACAAGGTGCTCAACGTAATTCAACAACACACGCCCGCCTATCCATTCTACGCCGTGAAAACAAGAAAAGAACGCCACTGTTGGAAGTTTGGGGTCGGGTTTATGCCCTATAAAGAACGCGTGCATGGGAACTTTGAAACCATTGTGTTTTATTCCACCAAGTTCCTCCAATATTATAAAGTCCGGGAACCTTTTTTCTATCCTTTTAAGACGCGTTATCTCTGTTGGCTCTTTTGTGAAGCGGTAGTTTTCACCTATAAGACTTGGGCTCTTTGTTTTTGCCAGCACGCTGATGATCTGCGCGATAAACTCCGGACGTTCGGTAGTTACGTCGTGGCCTATGTCGGGGATTGGTATGTGGACTGAGTTCGGTATGTTCCCGCTTATAATTTCTGAATTTTCAAATGGAACGAGCGCGTCTTTTTCTCCTGAGATCAGGAGTGTTGGCACTTTTATTTTGTTTACCATCCTGGGTGTGAGAGAAAATAGCGCGGATAAAAGTTGTCTAAAGAAATTTGGCTTTGTAAGCTCCTCTCTGTACCAAAGGTCATCCCACCTTTCTATTATGTCGGGGTTTTCTTTTCTGAACTGTCTGCTGACAAGATATTTTCCGATCCTTCTGTTCGGGTACGAAACCTCGCCGGGCTCAAGCTGCATCATCATAAGTTTCAAGAAGGGGACAAGATTTATCCTTCGTTTCTGGAACTGCATAATACTGGACGACGCTGCTGTGAGTGTTGATACAAGTTCGGGATAATAGTACGCAATGCCCATCGCAGTAAGTCCGCCAAGCGATATCCCGAATATATGATACGGTGGTTCTCCTATCTCGTTCTTGAGCAGGCGTATTTTTTCTACTACTCTGTCTGCGTTACCTTTTGTTGTTATCGGGGTTCTTTCTTTTTCGTCGTCTATGCCGGGCATGTTTATCATTACGACGCGAAAATATTTTGCGAGCTCTGTTTCAAAGTCCAGCCAATATTCAAAACTTCTCCCCAGACCTCTCAGGATTATTATTATTTCGCCTTGTCCGACAATTTTGTGCTTCATTCTCGACGTGCCTTGCCAAACTTCAGCCTTGCCATACTATTTTGCCATCGCAAATGGTGTACTTAACCCTGCCTTTGAACTTCTGGCCTTTTAACGGCGTGTTTTTACTCTTTGAGAGTATTTTGTCTTCCGCGTATGTCCATTCCTCGTCGGTGTTGAAGAGCACAACGTCCGCCGGTTTTGCTTTTTCAAGACTGCCGGCGTTAAGTCCCAATATTTTTGCGGGATTTGTGGACATGAGTTTTATTAATTGCATGAGCGTAAGTTCGCCGTCGTGGACGAGCTTTAGACACCACGCGAACGATGTTTCAAGTCCTATGATGCCGTTCTTTGAAAGTTGGAACTCTATATCTTTTTTCTCAATGCTGTGAGGCGCGTGGTCCGTTGCTATAGCGTCTATTGTCCCATTTTTTAACGCCAGCCTTAACGCTTTTGTATCATCCTTTGTTCTAAGCGGCGGGCTCATTTTTGTGTTCGGGTCGTATGTGGCCACAGCCTCTTCTGTAAGGAATAAATGATGCGGAGTGGCCTCGGCTGTTATCGGGATGCCCGCTTTTTTAGCTTCGCTAATTACTCTAACACTTCCCGCGCAAGATACATGAGCTATGTGAGTTCTACATCCTGTGTGGTGAGAAAGAGCTATATCGCGAGACACCATTATCTCCTCGCTGACAGAAGGTATTCCTCTTAAACCAAGCTTCATTGAGTAGTATCCCTCGTTCATAACGCCTTCGCCTTTAAGGTTGGTGTCCTCGCAGTGATCAATGACGGGGATGTTAAATTGTTTGCAGTAGTCCATCGCTTTTCTCATTACATATGAATTCATAACGCATTTACCGTCGTCGCTTACAGCGACTATGCCGGCTTTTATCATCTCGCCGATCTCGGCAAGCTGGGTGCCTTCCTGTTTTTCTGTTATAGCTCCTATTGGATAAACCTTTATAACGCCTTCTTCTTTAGCTTTTGTTTTCATGTAAGCAGTTACGTAAGGGTTGTCATTAACCGGGTGAGTGTTTGGCATTGCAGCCACCGAGGTAAATCCTCCAGACGCTGCAGCCAGAGTGCCTGTCGCAATTGTTTCCGCGCCTTCGTGACCGGGCTCCCTTAAATGTGTGTGCATATCAACAAGTCCGGGTGCCGCCGTCATGCCTGTCGCGTCTATTACTTTATCAGCGTCTTTATCGGAAAATGTTCCCGGTTTCGCGAGCTCTTTTATCAGTCCGTCTTCAATTAAGATGTCTTTTTTCTCGTCGATATTTTGTACTGGGCATATTACTTTCGCATTCTTTATGAGAAGTTTCACTTTATATTACCTCCTCGATATTTTTTCCGCCGGCGAGCTTATGTAGAACCGCCATTCTTATCGCAACGCCGTTGGTGACCTGAGGAAGTATCACTGACCTTTCTGAATCCGCCACGGCTTGGGATATTTCTACGCCCCTGTTCATAGGGCCCGGATGCATTATGATGGCATCTTTTTTAAGGAGTTTTACACTTGTGTTATTTAATCCCCAGTGCCTTGAA
>JAZDEK010000062.1:0-2420 GCA_043808895.1 Pseudomonadota bacterium | reverse complement strand
AACCGTCAGCCCCTAGTAAAGGACTTTATTCCCCTCGCTGACATTAACGACATGGTGTTTGGCGGCTGGGATATTTTTACAGACAACGCGTACGAATCTGCAAAGAATTGCGGAGTGCTTCCGGATACCATACTTGAACCTGTAGCGACGTACCTGAAAAGTATTAAGCCTATGAAAGCCGTGTTCAGCAAAGATTATGTTAAAAAGATCGACGGACCGAACGTTCAGACCGGCAAAAATAAAATGGATCTTGCGGAACAGTTAATGAAGGACATGGAAAATTTCAAAAAGACCAACAACTGCGACCGCCTTGTAATGATCTGGTGCGCTTCGACGGAAGTTTATACAGAAGCCACTACTTCACATCAAACATTAAAGAATTTTGAGGAAGGCTTAAGAAATAACGACCCAAACATAGCTCCATCGCAGATCTACGCCTACGCGGCGCTAAAAATGAGAGTTCCTTTCTGTAACGGCGCACCAAACTTTTGTGTAGACGTACCTGCTATTCAGGAACTCGCAATGGAAAACGGCGTTCCAATTTCCGGAAAAGATTTTAAGACTGGACAGACGCTGATGAAGACCATTATCGCCCCTGGATTAAAAGCAAGGCTTTTGGGCGTTAACGGCTGGTTCTCTACTAACATACTTGGTAACAGGGACGGAGAAGTTCTTGATGATCCAGGCAGCTTTAAGACAAAAGAGGTTTCTAAGCTTTCTGTTCTTGAAAGTATTTTGCAAGAGGAACAGTATCCTACGCTTTACAAAGATCTGTTCCATAAAGTGAGAATAAATTATTATCCTCCTCGCGGCGACAACAAGGAAAGCTGGGACAACATAGATATCGTCGGCTGGATGGGAATGCCCATGCAGATAAAAATAAACTTCCTTTGCAGGGATTCCATTCTTGCTGCTCCAATAGTTCTGGACCTTGTGCTTTTTACAGATTTCGCACAGCGTGCAGGATATAGAGGAATTCAGGAATGGCTGTCGTTCTTCTATAAATCTCCAATGGCCGCGAAGGGATTGTATCCAGAGCACGATCTCTTTATACAGTCGATGAAACTGAAGAATAATTTAAGATACGCAATGGGCGAGGATCTGATAACTCATCTGGGCGTAGAATATTACGACTAAAGTATCGCTGAGACTTTAACGCCAAGGATCGAGGCTATTTTTTTAGCCACGGAAGTGGTGAGTTTTTTTCTGCCGTTAAAAATACCGGATATAAATTGGCGAGAAACTTTCATTTTTTTGGACAGATCCGATTGACTGATGGATTGTATCTCCATTAACGCCGATATTCTGTCCAGCGGCGTAATATCCTTTTCCCAATCAGTAGAATTATTCATTTCCTCCAGGGCTGAGACATCTATTTTCTTCATCACGTAGTTCAACGGAAGTTCTCTCTTTTGTATCTTTAAACCCACGGTTATAAAATCCTGTCCAAGTTTCATAGGCGTAATTGACGTACTCTTAATAATCATGTTTATTTACCTCCAAAACTTCTAACAAAACCTTGTCCCGTCCCATCTGAAATATGACCCGAAAACCTCTGTTCAGCCTGCATGAATATTGCCCTACCCTAGAACCTTTTAACTTCTCAAAATGGAAGCCCTTAACTCGTCTTAATCCAAGAAAACCTTCTGTTAAAATAATCTTCCTCCACACCGAGTATGCCGCTCTAATTTCTTTGGGTAGTTTCTCAAGTGCTTTAAACACTCTGTTCTCATCAACGACCAGAAACCCCACTCGACACCTCCAATTATACATGAATTGGTTTACATTGTCAACCAATTCATAAAGTTTAAGTTCAAACAATAATCATCAAAGCAAAAAATGCTCCAACCGGAACAATTAGAAATAAGCCTTGGAGTGCCGAATTTAGTGAAACTTCGTTGAAATTAGAGACAAATCTTGATAGTATGTCGATGTAATGAGGCAACTTGTTTTTTTAGCCCTAATTGTTGGCTTCAACGCCCATGGTTCTATGGATGTTAAGACCGCCATAAGCAAATTAACAGAGAAGAACGACAACAGTATCCTTGAAATAGCAAACAAGGCTACACTTAGAATAGACGCTTACGATCCGTACTCGGGATCTTACGCCGGCGGAACGGCATTCTTTATAAATCCCGATGGCTACATAGTAACAAATTACCACGTAGTCAAGTTTCTGCTCTCTAACGACTTGAAATTTATCTTCACAACGTACGACGGTTCAACCATAAATGGGGATTTTGAGATAACAAGATGTTCAGACGACAGGAAGATAGATCTGTGCATAATAAAACTGAACGTAAAACCGGAGTATTATTTTAACATAACCACCGTGCAAGAAACAAAGGGCGACAAAATATTCGTCCTTGGAAAAACGCCGTGGGTACCTGTTGTGTTCGACACAGGAAGTGTTTGTTGCA
>JAZDEK010000061.1:0-2896 GCA_043808895.1 Pseudomonadota bacterium | reverse complement strand
AAAGATTTGCGCTGTTATGAGTTAAGGATCGAAGGATACAGGTTATATTTCTTTTTAGGCCTTGAGAAAAATGGACATGGAACAGAATACTATTTTATGCCGATAAAGTCAGAAGCTAAGAACGGCACAAAAGAAATATCTCCAGAGACTCAGCTTTATATCAGACAGAAAATTAACGATATAACAAGGGAAATAGGCTCTTTTGTCGGAGAGTAAGGAGTATATTTAGTGTAAAGTTGCTTCTTTGGTAGAAGATCTTTTCCTGTTTTTGTCCAGAAGTTCTACTTTTTGTGAAGTTTTATTTTTTGTGCCTTCTTCCGTAGCTTTGATATTGATCGTTCCGTCAAGACTGTAGGAAAAACTGACAAGTATTTCTGCTTCGCCTGCTTTTTTCGCTTTTAGTCCGTCGAATTTTAATTCTTTTATAAGGGTATTCTCGTCCTCAAAGTCACTTTCCCCCTGATACACTGCTATTCTAACGCTGTCTTGATCGTCTTTGAGCGTTGAGAATATTTCTTCAACAGTGCATGGAACGGGTGTGTTCTTTTTTATTATCTTGCTGCAGTAGTTAGGGATCTTCTTTCCGTTCTTCTCGAACACGCATCCTATACTCAGTGAATGAGGCGCTACGTCCAAAAGAACAGAGTCAACTTTGTTGCCTTCTATAATGGCCGCTTGTATAGCGGCGCCGGTTACTACTGCAAGGTCCGGGTCTATTTCTTGGCTTACAGGTATTTTAAGTTCGTTTTCTAACATTTCTTTTACTGCGGGGATGCGGCTACTTCCACCGACCAAAAGTATTTTGTCGATATCCTTATTTTTAAGGGTCGATCTTGCTATTACGGATTTACAGTGGTTGAGGGTTTTATTTAGCAATGGTTCAATAAGCTTTTCAAGGTCTTCTCTGTAAACTGTTTGTTCAAATTTATGTTTTGGCATACAGATCTTGTATTTTATTAACGACGACAGTTTATTCTTTGTTTCCTCTGATTCATTTAACAGTGCCGCCATTGTGCACATACTTCTTAGATCGGCTTTTTTATTTTTCTCCATTACAGCGAACAGATAGGAAAAAAGTGAGTAATCAAAATTGTCGCCGCCAAGGTTCCTGTCTCCGTCGGACGCTATTACCTCTATCACCTCGCCGTTTATTTCTATAATGGATATATCGAACGTTCCGCCGCCCAGATCGTAAACCATGATGTAACTATTCTTTAGTTTTCTGTTCTGTACTCCGTAACTCAACGCTGCCGCCGTTGGTTCGTTTATTATTCGTACTACGTCAAGGCCTGCCATTTCTCCGGCCTGTATGGTGTCCTTTCTGGCCTTATCGTTAAAATAAGCTGGCACAGTTATAACTGCTTTTTGTATCTTCGTTTTAAACTGTTTTTCGGCTAGAGTCTTTATTTCAGCCAGGATCTTTGATGATATTTCGATCGGAGAGAACAGGTCTTTTGATCTTGTTCTTGGGTTTACTAATATCACTTCGCGATTTGTGCCTATAAGGCTTTTTACTGATTTAATAACAGATTCGGGTTTTAACGAGTGCATGTCCTTTGCTTTCTCACCGACTATAAGTTTGCCTTTTTCTGTTAATGCTGCAACGGATGGAAGAAGAAAATCATTTTTTGAATAGCCCGTGCATACAAAAACGGGTTTACCGTTCTTTATTACAGCGGCGGAAGTGTTGGTTGTACCAAGATCAATCCCGAGTATCATTTATTATCTCCTCTAGTTCCTTAAGTAGTGAGTTCTTTTTCAGGTTTATCTTGGCTTTTTTTATTCCGAGCTTTTCTTCAAGTACGGCCTTTAAGTGGTCCTTCGCCAAGAGTGGTGTATTTATACCGGTCATATTTACGGGCGCCAGCGATAACATCTCGTAAGGTGATTTAGCGTTCCTTATTGTGTTGTACGCAGTACGTATTTCCTCGAACTCTTCAGGACTGTTCTCGGGCGTATATTTTTTTATAAGCTCAAGATACGCTTTTTTAAGGGAGTTATCGTCGTATTTTGCAGGATTTACGTTGAGTACTTTGAATGGGTTTTTCTTCATGCTCGAAGCTCCTGCCCGGTGAGCACATATAACATTGTTCTTGTGAACGATATGTCCAGATCGTGCCTTGAGAGTTCGGCCGCGAACGTTTGGATATTTTGGGTCTTCAGTCTGCTTTTTATTACGGAGTTGACTATGACGTAGAACGTCTGAGCGTAGGAGCGGAATATGTTGATATTCTTTACTATGCATCGCGCAAGCTGGGGCAGGTTTTTCTCGTTCTCATGGAAACAGATCAACAATTCATAGAGTATTTCGAATTGCGGATGCTGTTGTATTGATTTAAATGCGCCGGCGTACATCTTAAACTGCAGCGGTGAGAGTTTTTGTGTGCTGATGTATTTTATAAAAGCTTCGAAAAGGGTATCCATCTCCATGCTGCTTGTCTCAATGAGGTGTGAAAGCTCTATGAGGTACTGAGCGGTTTTTATGTGGGAGTTATTCTCCAGCATTTTTGATATTACGGCAACGCCGCTGGAAACGTCCTTTGTGTGTTCAAACAGTACCTTGTTAACAGCGTTAAGCATAGGCTCGGCTTTTTGAACATTGTGCTCTTCGCAGAACTCTAATATTTTTTTTAGCTCTATATATATTGGCACGATGTAATCGTCGTCCATATTTTTAGGCATTGAATTGTATATTGCCCTTATTTTGTTAAAGGCCGTTTTCTCGTACAGCTTGCTTGTGTATATGTCGGCTATTTCATCGCTGTCAGGGTCAAAATCCTTTCCGAACATTGTTTCTATTTCTTTTGATACCTGTTTCAATATTTCGGGATTGATGTATCCCTCTTCGCCCAATTTCCATTCAACCTCGTTAACCAGCATTTTTAATTCAAGCTGC
>JAZDEK010000060.1:0-11183 GCA_043808895.1 Pseudomonadota bacterium | reverse complement strand
CTATTAAAGATTCAGGACTTAATTTCGACGATAATATGAAAAAACGTACAGGCGTTTTTGCCGCGAGTGGAATAGGCGGGCTTCTTACAATTCAGGAAAATAATCAAAAACTTCTGGAAAAAGGTCCGGGAAGGATATCTCCGATGTTCATCCCGATGGTACTTTCAAATATGCTCCCCGGACACATCTCAATGCGCCACAAATTTACAGGTCCTAATATAAGTATAGTTTCCGCGTGCGCGAGCGGTGCTCATTGCATAGGTCACTCGTATTTGACCATACAAAGCAACAAGGCTGATTTCATGGTCGCAGGAGCTGCCGAAGCTGCGGTATGTCAACTTGGAGTTGGCGGATTTGCAGCGATGAGGGCTTTATCGACGAGAAACGATGCCCCAACAAAAGCAAGCCGTCCGTGGGATAAAGACAGGGATGGTTTTGTCTTAAGCGAGGGCGGAGCTTTTGTTGTGCTTGAAGAATATGAACATGCAAAGAAACGTGGCGCTCACATTTACTGCGAAGTCGTTGGTTACGGATTGACCGCCGACGCCAACCACATAACACAACCAGCTGAAGACGGGGACGGCGCAAGAAGATGTATGGAGATATCCATGCAGGAAGCAAGAATATCTCCGGATAAAATAGATTACATAAACGCCCACGGAACATCTACGCCGCTGGGTGATATTGCGGAATGTAACGCCATAAAAGGCGCGTACAAGAATTCTCTGGATAAACTCAACGTATCGTCCACAAAATCGATGACGGGACACTTATTGGGCGCTGCCGGAAGCATAGAGATAGTTATTTCCGCGCTCACAATAAAACACGGTGTTGTTCCACCTACAATAAATCTTGATAACCTGGACGAGAAATGTCAGGGAGTTAATTTTACTCCGAACGCTGCTGTTAAAAAGAACGTAAATTACGCTCTCAGCAATTCATTCGGATTCGGAGGGACCAACTGTTCGGTTGTGTTAAAAAAGATATGAAAATAGCGATAGCATCAGATCACGCGGGTTACGCTTTAAAGACGCTCGTTATCGAGCATCTTAAGACCAAGGGACTTACCGAGGTGCACGACTTTGGTCCTGAGGACGACAAGAACTCGGTCGATTATCCTGACTATGCAAAAAAAGTCGCCAAAGAAGTTCTCAGCGACCAGGATTATCTGGGCATTTTGATATGCGGAACGGGGATAGGGATGTGTATCACCGCGAATAAATTTAAAGGCATCCGTGCCGCTCACGTTGGAGATCCTTATTCATCTGAAATGGCTCGTCGTCATAATAACGCGAACATAATTTGTCTTGGCGGAAGAGTGGTTGGTGCCGGGCTTGCTTTTAAGATAATTGACGCGTGGATGGACGCTGAATACGAGGGCGGACGCCACGAAAAAAGATTAGCGAAAATTGAGGGGTAAAGAACACAATGTGGTTTGAGCACGTTAAGAAAAGTGACAAAGAAATATACGACGTGATGATGGACGAGCTCCATCGTCAGGAATACGGACTTGAACTTATAGCGTCAGAGAATTATGTGACTCCGGCCGTAATGGAAGCGATGGGTTCAATCCTTACCAATAAATATGCCGAAGGTTATCCTGGAAAAAGATACTACGGCGGATGCGTTAACGTGGATAAGGCGGAAAACCTCGCGATAGACAGATTAAAAAAACTTTTCAACGCTGAACACGCAAACGTTCAGCCTCATAGCGGATCGCAGGCGAATATGGCCGTTTATATGGCCAACCTTCAACCCGGCGACGTAATTCTGGGAATGGACTTAAGTCACGGCGGACACTTAACGCACGGAAGCCCTGTTAACTTCTCCGGATTTTTATACAAGGTCTATCACTACGGCGTGACCAAAGAAACCCAGACGATAGATTTCGATATGGTGCGTGATCTTGCCCGTCAACATAAACCAAAAATGATAGTAGCCGGAGCAAGCGCGTATCCAAGAACTATAGAATTTAAAAAGTTCAGGGAAATAGCCGACGAAGTCGGCGCTAAAGTTATGGTCGACATGGCGCACATTGCGGGTCTTGTCGCAACAGGGCTACATCCAAATCCTGTTCCCGAGGCTGAATTTGTAACATCAACCACGCACAAAACACTTCGCGGACCAAGAGGCGGGTTTATACTGACAAGAGAGGCATTTGCAAAGTCTATCAACAGTAAAATATTCCCTGGCATACAGGGCGGGCCATTAATGCATGTTATCGCGGCAAAAGCCGTTGCGTTTAAAGAAGCCCTAACACCTGAATTCAAAAAATATCAGGAACAGATAGTTAAGAACGCAAAAGTTCTTTGCGAGACATTAAGGTCTGAAGGGCTGAAAATCGTGAGCGGAGGGACCGACACTCATCTCATGCTGGTTGATTTTAGTGGTACCGAGATCACAGGTAAGGACGCTGAAACAGCATTGGGTCTTGCCGACATTACTGTTAACAAGAACACTGTCCCATTTGAAACAAGATCGCCGTTCATAACAAGCGGAGTAAGGATAGGAGTACCCGCCATCACCACTAGAGGCATGAAAGAGAACGAGATGAAGACGATAGGAAAATTCATTTCCACAGTGGTAAAGAACATAAACAACCCGTCAGAAATAGAGGGCGTGAGGAAACAAGTCGTGTCCCTATGCGAAGCGTTCCCTCTATATAAGGGAGTGATATTTTAATGATGAAAAGACGTAAAAGCAGGGAACTTGCTTTTGAGATGTTCTACGCGTTAGAACTTTCGGGCGAGCCGCGTGAAAAAGTCGTTGAACGTTTTTCGTCGACGGACAAAGCCAAGGACAAAGAGGTCTTGGAATACGCGCTCCAGATGTTTAATTGGGCCGTTGATTCCAGCGATGAACTCAGCGACGAATTAAGCAGCGTTATAAAGAACTGGTCGCTGGATAGATTATCCAAGGTGGACAAGAGCCTTATATATCTTGCTTGCGCCGAAATAATGAACGGCGGAACTCCGTCCACGGTCGTAATAGACGAATTTGTTGAGATGGCAAAGACGTTCGGCGATGCTAATTCGCCGGCGTTCGTAAACGGCGTAATTGATTCATGGCATAAGAAAGGGTAGACTTTTTTAGGAGGCAAACCCATGAGTGATTTTAAAAAGAGAGAGCTTTTTGTGGTCGATGAGACCTTTCAGTTCAGGTACTCCATAATGCTGGGGATCACAGGCCTTATAGTTAGCGCCATAACAGGTTTTGTTTTCTATAATCACGTGATCGCACAGGACAAAGTTCTGCTTTTATCTGGTTTAGGCGCTAATACCGATGTAGCGGCGTTCTTTATTCAACAACACAAGCTTCTTTTGGTAAAAATAATAACCATAGGCGTTATTATCACTCTTTTTATGTTCCTTGCGGGGCTTGTTCTCTCCAATAAACTCAGTGGCGCTGTTTTCTCTTTAAGAAGAACACTTAACGAACTCGCGTCTACCGGGGATCTATCACTTCGTTTCAGAATAAGGGATAACGACGAGCTTCAGGAATTTACGGACGATCTTAACAAAGCAATGGAGAGGCTGGAGTTTGACTATGGTCAGGTTTCAAAAGATAAAAACAGTTAAGGTAGGGCTTTGGCTTCTTGTAGCCGCCTTTGCTCTGATTGTGCTTTCCGAGTACACGTTCTCGTCCTCAAAGAACGCCAGTTTTGTTCTTGATCCTCAACAGGTGGGATCTGTTAACAGCAGTCTTTTGGAAATAACACAGTATAATAAACCGTCTCCATCGGCGTTGAGCGACATAAAGGAGTTCTTTAACGGCAAATACTCGGATGATACATATTCCATCAAATATCACAATATTCTTTCGATACTATTTTTGGTTTTGATTCCGTTTTTAATGGCGTTCATAGCTATGTTCATGCTCCGTGTCCCCATTAAATACATCGGAATAATGCTCGCTGTGTTCGTATTCTTCACATTGTTCCCGCTGATCTTTCTATGACGCACATACCTGTGTTGAAAAATGAGATCATAGCGTATCTTGATCCAAAAGATGGCGGTGTTTATGTTGATTGCACGGCCGGTCGCGGCGGACATATTCAGGCGCTACTTGACTCTGGAAAAGATATTCTGGTTATAGGTATCGACAAAGATTCTGTTAACGCGGCATTTCTTGAGAAAGAATTCTTGGGGAAGAACGTAAAAGTCGCTTGTTCAGATTACAGCTCGCTGGACGATGTTATCGGTTTTTATGATATTAAAAAAGCGGACGGATTTATTTTTGACCTTGGATTTTCCAGCATCCACGTGGATGACGCGAAAAGAGGCTTTAGTTTTAGTAAGAACGGTCCGCTCGATATGCGTTATAACACCAAGCAGGACCTAACCGCTGAACATGTTGTTAATGAATATGAAGGATCTAAGCTCATCGACATAATAAAGGAATACGGCGAGGAATCTTTTTGTAAGAATATCGTTTCAGCGATACTAAGGAACAGATCATTAAAAAGGATAACTACCACCACTGAGTTGAGGGATATAATCCACTCAGCTATTCCGGCAAAGTTTAAAAGAGAGAAAAGTATAGATCCTGCCACAAAGACCTTTCAGGCTATAAGGATAGAGGTTAATTCCGAGCTTGAATCCCTGGAAGAAGGCCTTAAAAAAGCCGTGAACGCGCTTAAGCCCGGCGGCAGGGTATGCGTGATAAGTTTTCACAGCATAGAGGATAGAATAGTTAAAAGGATGTTCAACGGACTTGTTGATCCATGCACGTGTCCCATAGGGCTCGCTCAATGTTTGTGTGGGCAAAAACCTGTCATTAAATTAACGGTTAAGACACCAATTACCGCATCTAAAAATGAAATAAACTTGAATCCAAGGGCAAGGAGTGCAAAACTCAGGGTTGCCGAAAAACTATAGAGGTAAAAAGATTGGGAACAAGAAAAGATAAATTTCTTTTTCTTCTGATAGTTTTTGCTGGAGTGTTCGTCTACCTTTTTATAACACTCGAAGTTGTACAATCCGGATTAAAGCATCAGGAATTAAAATTTAAAAAAAATGAAGCACTGAACAGGAACAGGGACCTTAAATTTGAGTACAGCGATGTAATGTCTTCGTCAAACGTTGAAAAATACGCCAAAGAAGAACTCGGGCTTGATTATCCAAAAGAAAAACAGTTTAGAACATTAAAACAGGATTATGAGAACTAGCCGAAACAGGATCATACTCATTTTTGTTCTTGTATGTGTGGCGTTCTTTATTCTGCTTCTTAGCGCGTTCAAGCTTCAGGTCATGCCGGATCCTAAAACTGTGGCAAAGGCCAGACAATTTGTCGGCCAAGTAGATATTCCTCCTAAGAGGAGCGACATATTTGATAGAAGCACTAACCCCCTGGCCATAAGCGTTGATTACGACGGATTGTACATTGATCCTTTGGTCCTAAGTGACAAGGAAAAATATATCGCGATCATTTCAAAGGAGCTTAATATACCGCGTTCGGAACTTGTTCCCAAATTTTATCCAAAGGACACGAAAAAACGCTACGTAAAGATAAAACAGGTGTTGAGTAAGGCCGAGAGCAAAAGACTTATACCGATTATAAAAGGAGAGAAAGGTTTTATTGTTCAAAAAATACCGAAAAGATCTTATCCCAACAACACTCTTGCTTCTCACGTGGTTGGATTTGTTAACAGCGAGTCCGTAGGAGCTGATGGTATCGAAAAATTCTACGACGAATATATAAGGAGCGCCGGTAGAAAAGTTGTATTCCAAAAAGACGCCAAAGGCCGTCCCATATATTCCGCGGATAATAACGCGCTTTTATCAATGGAATCCGAGAATACTTTGTATCTTACGATAGACAACAATATGCAGTACCAGATAGAAAGAGAGCTCAAAGCCTCTGTTGAGAAATGGAAAGCGTTGAGCGGAACGGTCATTGTTATGGATCCTTACAGCGGCGAGATATTATCACTTGCTAATTACCCCACATATAACCCCAACGAGATAAAAGAGTCCGTGAGCCTTGGAATGAGGAACAGGTCTGTTACGGATATTTTTGAACCCGGTTCAACGTTCAAAATATTTACTGCCGGGCTGGCCCTAAAATATAAGGTTGCCGACTTGAAAGAAAAATTCTCCGACGAGGGAGGCGCTTTTCGCGTCGGCGATATAACAATAGGAGAAGCCGACGACCACGATTACGGGGAGATGACGATGCACGACATCATCGTCAAATCCAGTAACATCGGTTCCGCAAAGCTCGGACTCCTGATGGGGTACAATAATTTTATAGACGGTGTACAGGAACTCGGTTTTGGATCAAAAACCGGAGTGGACATTCCGGGAGAGGTCTCCGGTAGTGTTAGACGGAAGGGCGTAAAAGTTGACCTTGCGAATATGAGTTTTGGCCAGGGGATCTCTGTTACTGCAATGCAAATGGTTCGGGGTTACTCGATTATCGCAAATGGCGGCTACGATGTGACTCCTCACATCGTTAAAAAGATCATAAACAAGAACGGTGAGGAGATATTTGCATCATTAGACGGCAGAGGCGATAGACTAATAGATGCCGGCATAGCAAAAGAACTCTCAATTATGTTAAGAGATGCTGTTAAAGAAGGAACCGCTATGGGGACGGATATCGCTGAGTTTGAAATAGCCGGAAAAACGGGTACCGCGCAAAAACCTGTTCATGGGGGATATTCAAAAGATAAATATGTAACGTCCTTTGTAGGATTTTTTCCATCGTCTTCTCCAAAGTACACACTGATAGTTTTAATAGACGAACCAAAGGGTCAGTATTATTCTGCAGTAGTCGCTGTTCCCCTGTTCAGGAACATTGCCAATATAATCATACAGAACCAGACCGTTACACCAAAGAAAAATAGCGACCCGGTAAGAAAAGTCTCAGATCAATCAACTTCGGTTAAAACAACTCCGGTTAAAACAACTTCAAAACCTGTTCTGGATCCGGGGATGGTTCCAAACCTTAAAGGGATGAGTTTAAGAGACGTCCTTAGTGCCCTTTCAAACAGCTGGGACGATGTTAAGGTTGAGGGTAGCGGGAGAGTGGTGCGCCAGGAGCCCGCAGCGGGGAAAAGAACCCCCGATCAGAAAGTAATCAAAATCTGGCTTGAATAATAGAGACTAAAAGGAATAGAATAGCTTTATGTTAAAGCTTCCAGACGTTTTTAAACTCGTTACAAGTTTTGAGCACGATACAAGGCGTATTAAAAAAGGCGCGCTTTATATCGCCATAAAAGGTGAAAACCTTGACGGCCATGATTTTGTAAAAGAAGCGGAAGAAAAAGGAGCGACAGCCTGCGTTGTTGAAAGAAAAATAAACAACGTCGATATACCTCAAATTATTGTAGATGATTCGGTAAAAGCCTACGGCGAACTTGCCGTGCTTTGGAGAGAAAAAGTAAAATATCCGCTGGTCGCTATTACTGGTTCGAACGGAAAAACGACGACAAAGGATATCATATATAAAATACTGTCAGCGCGACACAGGGTCGTAAAAACTCAGGGTAATTTTAATAATCTCATAGGTGTTCCCTATACCGTACTTAATTTTCCGTTGGATGCTGATCATGGAATAGTGGAGTTCGGTATGAACGCCAAAGGCGAAATAGCAAGACTGTCCGAGATCACGCGACCGCAAGTCGCGCTAATAACGAACATAGGAAGAGCGCATATAGGAAAGTTAGGGTCGTTAGAAAAAGTGGCGGAAGCCAAACTTGAGCTATTCCATCATATGTTGGGCAAACCCGCTGTTTTTATTATAAACGCTGACGATAAAAAGATATTTGAATGGTTCAACAGGACAAGACCAAGTAATTCATTACAAAAATTCATTTTATTCTCATGCCTGGAGAATAAAGAGGCTGACGTTGTTGTAAAAAACATGGGTGGTGACTCCCAAACACAAAAATTTGAACTGTGCGTAAAGAATAATTCTCCGGAGTACGGAACCATAAATCTGCCTGGTGAGCATAACCTATGTAACATAGCCGCCGGCGTTGCGGTCGCGAACTATTTCGGTGTCACATCAAAAGAATGTGTCGCGGCACTTAAAGATTTTGTTCCACCGTCGATGAGATCTACTTTAACAATTAAAGACGACGTTGAGTATATGGTCGACTGTTATAACGCGAACCCGGATTCAATGTCCGCGGCGCTAAGATCATGCGCCAAGATCCAAAACGCCAAACGACATATTGCGGTTATAGGCGACATGATGGAATTGGACGGGATGGAGCCGGAACTTCATACAGAGATAGGGCGACTTTTGGGCGAATTAAAGTACGACTTTATTTTTGCGGTCGGGAATTACTCAAAATATTACGAACAGGGTCTTAAAAGTATCTCAGCGACCGGGAATATCAAGGTCTATGCCTTGAATGAAATGGAAAAATTAAAAAAAGATATAAAATCTTTTGTTGAAAAAGGAGATGCAGTTTTGGTAAAAGCTTCTCGTGCGGTAGAACTCGAAAAGATATTTGAATAAAAGGGGGATAACATGCTTTATCATTTTCTGTATGGATTGTCGCAAGACGTAAGTTTTTTTAACGTCTTTAGATACATAACGTTCAGGGTGTTCTTGGCCGGATTCACCTCGTTCTCCATCTGTCTTTTTTTAGGTCCGTGGTTCATAAGAAAGATGAAACGATCACAGATCAAACAAGTTATCCGCGACGACGGTCCCAAATCTCATCTTACAAAAGCGGGAACTCCAACCATGGGTGGCGGACTTATTCTCGTGTCTATTTCCGTTTCAACACTTTTATGGACGGATCTGACGAACAAATATATCTGGATGCTTCTTTTTATACTGCTGTTCTTTGGTTTGATAGGTTGGTTGGACGACTGGCTGAAAATATCCAAGAAAAATTCAAAAGGCATTGGTGGCACGAACAAACTTATTCTTCAATTTACGGGCGCGTTTATTTTTGCCGCTTTTATGCTTCTATATACAGAGCAGGATTTTACTGTGCATCTGCCTTTCTTTAAGAGAGCCGCAATAGACCTTGGGTACCTTTTTATACCATTTGTGATGCTTGTACTCGTAGGTACATCTAACGCAGTGAATCTAACTGACGGGTTGGACGGACTAGCCATTGGCCCTATCATAATAACATCATTCACTTTTTTAATTCTCTCCTACTGCGCAGGAAACTATAAGATAGCGGAATACTTACAGATCCCGTTTGTAAGGGGTACGGGCGAGATAGCGGTCCTGTGTTCGGCCATGGTCATGTCGGGGCTGGGCTTTCTTTGGTTCAACACCTATCCTGCACAGGTTTTTATGGGGGATGTGGGAGCGCTTTCGCTGGGTGGAGTTTTGGGCGCGATAGCCGTGTTTACCCGTAACGAAATCTTATTAGTTGTAATTGGTGGTGTGTTTGTGTTAGAAGCCATATCGGTGATGGTACAGGTCGTCTCTTTCAAAATGACCGGAAAGAGGGTGTTCAGAATGGCTCCGCTTCACCACCATTACGAACTCAAAGGATGGGCTGAGCCAAAAGTGATCGTTCGATTTTGGGTAATTTCCATTATTTTAGCGATCGCGGGACTTGCGACTCTCAAGCTCAGATAGGGGAGGCTCTAATAAATTATGAGGCTTAAGGGAAAAAAGATCGTAGTGGCCGGCCTTGATAAGTCGGGTATCGGCGCTGTAAAGTATTTTATCTCAAAAGGCGCCAACGTGACCGTTGTTGATATGCGAAACAGGCTCGAGGTGCAAAAGGCACTCATGCTTCTCAAGGATTATACGTTCACCACGGAATTTGGACGTTATAATCCAAAAACTTTTACCGGCGCTGATCTTGTCCTTGTGTCAATGAAAGTAAAACACGATGAGAAAGTGTTGGCTCACGCGAAAGACAAACGAGTTCCCGTTAAAACTGAATATGAGTTTACAGCTGAACTTATAAATAAACCCATAATATGTGTTACCGGAACGAACGGAAAATCCACTACGGCGGTGATGATATCAGAAATGCTTCGCCACACAGGGAAAAAAGCGTACATAACAGGGCATCTTGGAAAATCTATCTATGAGTATCTTATCAACGAGGATGATTATGATGTTCTGATACTTGAATTGGACGCGGATCATTTTAGACACGCTGTTAATTTTGATTTTGATACTATTGTACTGTTAAATATTACCGACGAAAAATTGGTCGAAAGAGCTGACTCGTGGCAGACATTCGCGGACCACGTAAAACATTACACCAGCTTCATGTCGTCGGTGTCCAAGGACAAAGTTCTTGTTTATTCCAGAGACTGCGAGAACGTGTTCACTGTCGTGAGCGCCACAAAATCAAAAGGTGTTCCGTTCTCAGTGAGCTTTGAAGACAGCGATGTGACCGAATATAAACACGGCGCGGCTTATGTTAGGAACTGTGAGCTTGTTTTAAAGCGCGTAAAAGATAAAGGCGTTTACAGCCTGGAAAGAATGAAACTGCGCGGCGAGTTCAACAGAGAAAATCTTATGGCTGCCGTATTTACTGCGAAAAGATACAACGTAAAAGACGACGCTGTGAATCTTTTGATAAACACTTTCGCGGGCGTTGAACATAGGCTTGAACTTGTGCAGCGTAAAAATGACGTCATATTTTATAATGACGCAAGAGTTAGCACAGTGAGAGGGCTTATAAGGTCTCTTTCAAGCTTTGCAAAACCGGTCATTCTTATAGCCGGCGGAAAAGACAGGGGCGAAAGTTACGAGGATCTGTGCCCTGTTATAAGGAGCAAAGTTAAAACTCTTATACTGCTCGGCGAATCAAAAGAAAGAATGAACAGGGTTATAGGCGACTGCGCTCAGACCTTTATAGTAGGAACGTTCGAGGAAGCAGTGGTGCTTGCATATCAAAAATCCCAGCGTGGGGACGTAATACTTTATTCACCCGGATGCCTGCCGTCAGAGAACTTCACAAAGATCGAGGAACGCGGCAAGCACTATAAGGAAATTATTAGTACTTTCTAGGTTTCCATCTTGACTGCGAACCTGTATGTGTTTGAATACAAATTAAAATGAATAATTTGGAAAACAGATCCGCAAGACCTGACTATATCTTTATGGTCATGGTCGTCCTTTTGGTCTTATTCGGCCTTGTCATGGATTTTAGTTCAAGTTTTATAGTGGCTGGACAAAAATATGGTGACCCGTTTTATCTTGTGAAAAAACATTTCGTTTTTATGTTAATAGGTGTTGCG
>JAZDEK010000059.1:0-4916 GCA_043808895.1 Pseudomonadota bacterium | reverse complement strand
CTGTGTGATCTAAGCAACTTCCTGGGAGAGGATGCAGGGCTGTACATTAAGGCGCTGGAAGAGATCGTAAAAGGTAATCCGTCTCAAATGGAAGGAGCTTATATGCTAGCCGCGGCTGTTACAGCACTCGCTCTAGAAGATGTGTCCGGCGCAAAGACATTAAGCTTGAGTGGGGGCTTTAGGGGTTTAGACATAACCATCAAGTTAGACAAGATCAACAGCGAATTTGCTCTCAACAAAGATAAATTAGGATACGATCCTGAAACGGCGAGAAGAGAAGGTTGGAGACGTGGAAAAGAAGCATTCGATAAAAAGAGAGATATGAAATAATAACGGGGGCTAGTAAGTAGTTATGAAAAACATTTTTAAGGTTCTTTTATTTTTTCTGGTCGCTGCGGGTCTTACGCAAAATGCTTTTGCTGTAAAAGACCCTGTTGAGCCGCCAAAAACAGGCCCCGTTATAATGGTGATAGGGAATCAGCCCGGGATGCCGCGTGCGATCGTAACGTTAGATAATGTTACGGTTATCGCAGCTGCAAAGTTTGATTATTTTGAAAGTATGGTAAATATATCTGAGCTTTATATAAAAAACAAAGTAAGGCCTGATTATGCAACTTTCTTGTTGGAAGGAATTGATAAGCCAAGTACAGATTGGATGTGGAATGGACGAGAATCTCTAAAGAGCACGGGTATCAACTCTACTCCTATATCTGGCGACGACGGGGTGCAGTACCGCGTCCGTTATTATCTGGACGAGAAAGATCAGGTTAAAGCTTTTACAATGGGAAGCGTATCAAAGAGCCGCGGTTCAAATAACACACAAAAAACAGCTTGGTACGGAAATAATGGTCAAAGGATACTTTATCGTGATCAGGTGACAGATAATGCCGCAAAAAGGAACACGTTCACGGAGACCATCTATATGAACGACGGTAGCGGCAGAGTTGGATCAATTAGAAAATTTGTTTATCCATGGGGCGACAAGAAAGCTAAAAAAGCCAAGGTTTATGTGGAGTGGTTCTATGGTGCAGAAGAGCCTATAGCGTCGTTTAAAGGCACTCAGGCTAATGCTGCGTTAAACGAAGATCGTCCATATCTTATGGAACGCGACAATAATCAATATGTGGGTGTTATAACTTATTTCTCAGGTGAGAAAGATTATTCTTATGGGGAAAAAGGCGCTCCGCTCTCGGACATTAACGCGGTTGTTAATAAAGTAGGGCAAGACTTTGAACGCTATGGCATTGACCCTGTTACGAACATTCCGTCCAAAGGCCTGAAGATAGAAGTTAAGGACAAACCTTTTAACCAGAACAACGAGGGCGAGATCAGGATACATGTGAACGGTTCACTAGAGCCTGTGGAGATATTTGATGTTAAAAAAGTGGGCAACAATATCGGCGATTATAGCGCAGTGCCAAGATCGCTGTCGTCGGGTGCTACAAAGGTCATGAATAAACAGGGCGATAGTTTTGAGATACTTTTTGAGAACTTTTATATTGTTGTTAATTTTGATCTTACAAAGCCTTTTAGTGGGTGTGCGTCCGTATATTCTGAGTATCGCGGAGCGAATGGCCCTGTTACAGTGAACAAGAATTGGAAAAACCTTTGGGTTGGACAGAAAGTGGGTCAATTCATCACTGTTCGTTTTAAACAAGACGGTACAAAGGACAATATGGTCGTCCTCGATAGATTAGAAGATCAAGTCAAATCTGTTCCCACTGATCGAACAGGGCAAATTACAGACATGGCGACTACACTTAGGAATGGCGAAACGGTAAGTCGTTTTACAACTCCAGAGAATAATATTATTACAGCTTATATTGGCAAAGGTGGTGAACTTATTGCTATAGAGGTTGCGCATTATGCTGACGAAGTAAGAGTGGTATTGTTCAACGCATTCTACCCCGGCGGCAGATGGAATATCACAACCCCGTTCACACCTAAAGATGGTGTAGAGATACAGAAAGGCGCTGTTTATGTTCAGAACGCGCAAGAAGCGTACTCTTTTTTTCAGCCTGAAATGAAAATGTTTTACGGCGATAACGGGAGACGTGTAAAAGACCGTCGTATTTTAAGCGAGGAGGTCAAACATCACACCCAGGCGATCGTTTCTACTAATAATGAAGGAATGGTAATTTATTTTGTCGTGAACTACTTGCCTGATTACAAGACGATATTCTCCGCAGAATTAGTGGACGGAAAGACCGGAGAGTACAAAATAACATCTCCACGTAGAGATATCAAAAGTATTAGGGGTAAAGGTTCATACGGGCCGTACGTCAGCAAGGCAGAACGCGCCTATGATGTCTTTGAGCTTGAAATGAACGTGGCGACTGTTGAATGGGCGACTCTTCCAAGTAAGAACGTTACAGTGGAGAGAAATGTAATAACGCAAGATGGGAAGTTCGTAGATGTGGTGGTAGGCAGAGACGCCGATAATAAAATAAATCACGTTGAGGCTTATGATGCGTCTAATGTGGTAGACCCGAAGTTAATTTTATTGGCAAAAAAGAAGCAAGTGCAGACAAATCTCGACAACTACACGGAATACTCGTTGGGCATGGGCATACCTGGAAAAGGACAGCAAAACGATTTCTCTTCGACCATTGATAACGAGTATCTAAACAGCCTGAAAACTCCCGCAGAAGTTATAAATGCTTTTGGGATAGAAACTTCTAAAAGGCCAGAAGTGGAGACGGACTTTCATGGGGAATATACTACAAAATATCTTAGATTTCAGGAAAACAAAGGCTCCGTGATAATGGGGGTGAATAACGATAACGAGGTTGTAAGTGTATCGATAAATTATAAAGCATCATCACAGGCAGATCGCCGGCATTTTAACGCAACAAGCAAGACCGGACCTTTATATTCTACCGACGCAGAAGGCCATGAAACAATGTATGTTGAATCAAAATATATAAAATGGAATTTAACACGAACAGAAAGATCGGATATGTTTAACATAGTAAGAGTTTTACGTTCCATGAGGCATGTGCTTGATAAGATCATGCCGGGATTTCTTGACTACATTAAAACAGAATTCGTAACAAGCGATACTAAAGTGGAAGAATTTATAAAGAAACCAATAGATCAGATCTTATCGGACGATGTTTATATAAAAGATCTGGTTAATAATGGGGAGTTAATTGCTCTTTTAAATAACCAGAAAAGTAAAACAAAGGCGATGGAAACCTCGCAGAAGTTAATGGATAAATTCTATCAAACACAAGATGAAATACGTTTTAGATCAAGACCGGATGACCTAAGCGATAATGGTCTTGTGGTTCGCGTAATTTATCTTATGCATTTACTTGACGAAATAACCGGCATGTATAATGTAAGACTTGCTACGACTCAGTTAGCCAAGTATCCGCCCGATAAATTAAACGAATATACCTCCTTATTATTAAGACCAGAAACGACGATCCAGGATATCGAAAAAGCTCAGGAGTCGTTGATTAGAGGTGAACTTATTAGCAGGGGCGGATTGTCTCAGATCCTAAATTATGTCGGTCTTCATTCAGATGCATATGAAACTATTGTTACCAACCTTAAAAATATCGTTAATGAATCCTTGCCAGGCTGGTGGGATAATTTTACTAAAGCAATGCAAGAAATAGATCCAAATTATTCTCCCCTGGATTATGCAACTATAGCCCCTTCGGAATTGTTGAAACAGATCCCGGAGCTCATAAGTGACAATGCCGCGAAACTAAAAGAGATGCTAAGGAACAGGGAAACAAAAACAGAAGGTGTGGTGACCTTATACAATATATATAGAGCGTTAAGGACTCCGGCTGGAGAGAAGATGTTTACCGATCATGTGCGGTATATAGCCGAGATAATGCAAATAGTGAGTGATAATAAAATTAATTATGTGCCTAGCAGGGAATCACCAGCATATACAAACGCGATAAAAGAGATCCAAGCGGTTAATAAGGGCGAAAAAGAGCTGGATATAAAGTTCTTCATGGATAGACAAGACGGAATAATTCGTGTTGAAGCGTTAAAAGATTACGTGGCCGAGAATCCTAGTGAGATCCTTGGAGCGTATATGATCTCCGCTGCTTTAGCAGAACGCAGTATATCGTACGGGAAGTCGAGCTTCGAAATAAATTTTGCCGCGATGGACCTAATGATCGCCGTGGATGATATCAGGTACAGAAAAGCAAGCGAGTTAAGAATAGACGGCGACATTGAAAAACTGATAGAAGAGGCCAAAGCAAGAGGCAGGGACGCAGCTGCCAGGGACGCTAAGAAGCTGTAACCGGTCAAACAAGCACTATAAGATGTTTTATTCATGTTAAGCAATATTTTTCACTCTTTACTTATAGGGTGAAAAAAAGTAATATGCCTCCCATAATAAAGGACGGAGGTTTTTATGAATACATTTCTAAAGTATTTTATGTTCTGTTTTGTAACGCTTGCGGTGTCGCAAAACATTTTTGCCAAGAAGCCAGAGTTTCCGGAGAAGGGGTTTGTACAGACGGAAGTGCGCGATGAGCAGGGCCGGATTCGGATGGTGGTATTTGAAACAAATGAACAGAAAGTAGCGAACGCTGTAAGGTTCACATATGAAGATGATCAAATATTAATGCAGACGCTTGACGTCCCTGCATCGTTAACCTCCAAAAATATCACTCGGGACGATTTCATACAAATGGAAAAAGGATCTCTGCCCGGATTGTCATGGCTGAAACCAGCGCCTATATCCATCCAAAATTCCTCGTACGGATCGTTCTCTGCGCCAACAGAGGAAAATCTAATACGGTACGAGCTGTCGGCCGTGTATAGATACTATTATATGCATTACACAGTTGGTGAGCACGGGGTGCAGAATGTTGTTACCAGTTGTTGGGGTAAATATGATGGAGAACCGGAATATAGTACCGAAAAAATAAAGATAAAAA